>DASYXO010000274.1:0-10482 GCA_035934825.1 Casimicrobiaceae bacterium | reverse complement strand
AAATTGAGCCCGGACAGCGCGAGCGCCGGCGCGTCGACATTGCCCCCGTGAAGTGCGAGCATGTAGCAACGGTCGGCTGCGAGGGCGAGCTCGAGCAGCGTCCCGGCGAAGCAGGATCCGGGCTCGACCAGCGCGAACAGCGTCCGCGAGCTGACGTCGAGGCGTCCCAGCGTCCGGCGCAGCATGCCGAGCGTCTCCCGGACGAACCAGTGATCCCGGTGCCGCGCAAGCGACGCGTCGGCCGCGAGGACGAAATCGATGTCGCCTTGGGTCCTGAGCAACCAGGTCCCGATCTCCAGGTGATTGGTGCGCAGGTTCAGGATCGCGTCATCGAGCTCGCGCGCCATCTGCAGCGGCCACCAGCCCGCGCCGGCGGAGGCGATGCCCGCGACATCCTGCGGCGGTGTCTTGTCCGGTGCCTTGACCGCGATCGTGGCATGGCGCAACGATGCATCGATGCGGACGTCGACAAACGCATAGTGGTAACCCGAGGCATCGGCTGTTCGGGCAAGCGGTGTCAGCGTCACACCCGTGGCGTCGACCGGCCGATCGCTGCCTGCGGCGAGCTCGCGCGCGCGGCGCGAGACGTAGTCGCGGAACTGCGCCGGCTTCACCACCTCGTCGACCAGCCGCCAGTCCCGGGCCCGCGTCCCGCGCATGCCTTCGATGGTCGTGCAGAAGATGTCGGCCAGATCATGACGGACCCGGCGCTTGTCGGTCAGCCGCGTGAGCCCGCCGGTCCCAGGCAGCACGCCGAGCAGGGGCACCTCGGGCAGGCTCACCGCCGACGAGCGATCGTCGACCAGCACGATCTCGTCGCAGGCGAGTGCGAGCTCGTAGCCTCCGCCGGCCGTCGTCCCGTTGCAGGCGGCGACGAACTTGAGCCCAGAATGCCGGCTCGAGTCTTCGATGCTATTGCGGGTTTCGTTGGTGAACTTGCAGAAGTTCACCTTCCAGGCATGGTTCGATTTGCCGAGCATGAAGATGTTCGCGCCCGAGCAGAAGATGCGGTCCTTCGCGCTCGTCAGGACGACGGCGCGCACTTCCGGATGCTCGAAGCGGATGCGCTGCAGGGCATCGTGCAATTCGATGTCGACGCCCAGGTCGTAGGAATTGAGCTTCAGCTTGTAGCCCGGACGGATGCCCGCGTCCTCGTCGATGTCCAGCGCGATCGTGGCGACGGGCCCGTCGTAGCCGAGCTTCAGGTGTCGATAACGGCCAGGACTCGTCTGGAAGTCGACGCGCGATGTCGTGGTCGCATCGAGACGAGCCGCGGCAGTGTCCATTCGAAATCTCCTCGTCGTCACGAGCGGGCTAGCGAGCGTCGTCGAGGCGTTTCCCTCACCCGCTTCGAGGCGACTCAGGCAGTGCTTCCACCCGTCGGATTCCCCGTCAGTCGCGCCTCGCCGGGCGGTGCCCGGTACGGACCCGATCGTGCCGCAGGCCGTGCTCTCCGACGACATCGAACCGGCCGGGACTTCGGTTTCGCCGAGACCGCCGCCAGCCATGTACGGGTAGTCGTCGGCCGGCGAACCGCCGTGTCGCCATCACACCCGCCGTGCAGGCAACCTCCGAGTCGATTCGTCAGCGGCTCTCCGGCGTACGTCAACGGGCGCCGCCCGGCCGGTCCCCCGCTCAGCGGCCGGCCGCGAGCTCGGTGATCGTCTGGAAGCCGCCCCAGAACATGCGCTTGCCGTCGAACGGCATCTTCGACGGGTCCATCGACTCCTTGAGCTGCGGGTCCTCCATGACCGCCTTGCCGATGCGATCGCGGTCCTCCTTGTTCCGATAGACGACCCACGCCAGAGCGACCACCTCGCCGTCCTTGAGCTGCACCGCTTGCGGAAACGACGTCAGCTTCCCGGGCTGGGCGTCATCGCCGATCGAATCGGAGTAATACAGCGCGCCATGGCGCAGGTGGGCGTTGCCCCATTCCGTGGACATGCGCTTGTAGGTGTCGAGGCTGGCTCGCGGAACGGGGATGACGATTGCATCGATGTAGTGCGACATGGAGCCTCCGCAATGTGGAGTCGGTTCTACCGGGCCCGCCGGCGTCATTCGAGCAAGTGCAACGGGTCGGCGGTCCATTGTGAAGCAAACCCGGTTCGGAGGCGACATCGTAGTCGCCGAACGACCGCCGATCAACCGGGCGCGCAACAACGGCATCGACGCGAGCGAGAGCGCAGTCGCTCCTGTTGATCACCGAGCCGGTAGCCGGTCCGGGTACGTTGCCGCCAGGACGATTCCCGCGCAATCGCGATCGCCCCGGAGTATCGCAAGGGCGAAGCCAAGCCCGTCAATTCAGCCCCCAGCGCATCAGCAGATGCCACGCCAGGTGGATCACCGCGGCCGTGCTTGCCAGGACAATCCAGAGCCACCAGAACATCCGCAAGATGGCATGCTCGCTGGCATGTGCCGACGTTGACAGCGTCAAGCGGGGGAATGGATCGCCCTTGAGGTTTCGGGCGAGCACGTAGCTGCCGACGATCGCCTGGTCATGGCGGGAAAGTACGGCGAACGACTGCTGGTACGTCCAAAAATGGTTGTGCGGAGACACGCGCTTCCATTCTTCCTCGATAAGAAGCAGGCGCGTATTGGTCGTATCGACGAATGCGCGGCCGCGGGTATCGACACGAATGAAGTAGAAGGAGATGATGAGCGGCGGCATTGCAATCAGCACCAGCGCCGTCAATGATTCCATGGATGGGGCCGCCAGCGCATCCTTGGCAAGCAAGGCAAAGAACGCGAGAAAGGCCGTCTGGATCGTAAGGAAATGCGCGAATCGCTTCTGCTTCAAGTCCTCATAGAACTTGAGCAGGTCGTTGTTCGCCTTCCACTCTTCCAGCAGTCGATCGTCCACGCTCTCCATTTCCCACCCGATGTCCGCGCAATGCGGACACCTTACCGCAAGCAGCCCCAATCCCGCGAGCGCCGCAACGATTCGCCAAAGGCTCTCGCTGATCCCATGAGGCGAACGCTTCCGGCGCGGTAGCGCCCGGCGCCGACGGCGGCGCCGTAACGCAGGGAGCATCACCTCTCGTGCCGATGCCGATGGTGCAGGTCGGGGTAATGGGGGTGCGCGTGCACCAGCGGCGCATGCACATGCGGATGCACGTGGGGCTCGCGCCCGTCCCAGGCGAAATCGTGGGCGTGCCGGTGATGTGCGTCGTGGCGATGGGCGTGCGAATGCTCCAGCCGCTCGTGCGCGTGCCGGTGCGCATGGCTCTCGGATACGTGCAGCCACACGCCCGCCGCCATCAGCGATCCCGCCGCGATCAGTTGCGGCGTCGGCGTTGCTCCCGTGAGCGCGACGGCAGCGGCGGCCCCGAAGAACGGGGCGACCGAGAACTAGGCTCCCGTCCGGGCCGTCCCGAGGTCCCGCAGCGCGAGCACGAACAGCACCAGGCTGAGGCCGTAGCCGAGCAATCCCACGCCGGCGACCGCCCCCAGCGTCGCGCCCGGGGGCAGCCGATCGCCGACGGACAGCGCGAGGCCGAGATTGACCGCGCCCGCGATCAAGCCTTTGAGCGCTGCAATCATCACCGCATCGCTGCCCGACACCTTGCGCGTCAGGTTATTGTCCAGCGCCCAGCAAAGGCACGCCACCGCGATCAGCAGCGAGCCCAGCGGCACCCCCGCCGCGCTGTCGGGCGACCACGCCAGGACCAGCCCGCCCGCGACGATCGCCGCCATCCCAAGCGCGATGCGCCGGTCGAAATTCTCGCGGAACAGGAACCAAGCGAACAGCGCGGTGAAGACCGGCTCCAGATTCAACAGCAGCGATGCGTCCGACGCCGGGGTCGCCGTCAATCCCTCGAGCAACGCGACCGGGCCGAGGATGCCACCGACGACGATGGCCGCCGACAACCACCGCCACTCCCCGCGCAACGGCAGCATCGACGCGATCCGGCCCGGGTGCGCCACCGCCCGCCCGGCGATCACCGCCGCCAGGCCAAGGCCCGACGACAGGTACAGCAATCCGGCGAGCTCCAGCGGCGGAACGTCGCTGACCAGTCCCTTGGCGAGCGGCGTGCTGATGCCAAAGAGCATCGCCGACAGCAACGCGTAGACGACACCCCTGCCAGTCATGATCGAGACGCCTATATCATCTGACCCCGTACTCGGCGGGTCGCTGCTTTCGCTCGTCTGATGCGCCGCGTGGGGGGCGTCAGACCGCCTTCCGGGCCAGCAGTGCGCCCACCTGCGCCGCGATCGCTCCATCGACGTCGATGGCGTTGCTTGCGTGGGGGACCGTATTGCAGGTCACGATGCGCGCGGCCCCGGCCGCCCGCAGCTCGGCGTAGGCATCATCCACGAACAGCGCATGAACGCCGATGCACACCGGTGCTGCAAACCCGGCCCCGCGCAGACGGGCGATGCCGGCAATCATCGTATGCCCGGTCGACACGATGTCGTCGACCAGAACGGGCGTGCGGTTCCGAAATCGCTCCGCACCGGACATCGAAACGGTCACGTCGCGGTCGCCGTGGCGCGTCTTCTCGAGGACGATGCAAGGCGCATTGGCGGCAGAGGCAACCTGCGCGACCCACTGCCCGCTCTCCGCGTCGGGGCCCACCAGCAGCGGCCGGGTGACGTTCGCCACGATCCAGGCCGATATCGCAGGCGCGGCACGCACGACCCGGCTGGGAATCGCGTAGACCGCATCGAGCGATGCGTGGCGGTGCAGGTGCGGGTCGACGGTGACCAGCCAGTCGGCAATCCCGGACACGAGCTTGCCCACGGTGGCCGACGAGACCGCCTCGCCCGGCTTGAACCGCGTGTCCTGCCGCATGTAGGCGAGATAGGGCGCGACGATGCCCGCGCGAACGGCGCCGAGGTCCTTCGCCGCCGCGACTGCGAACAGCAGTTGCAGCAGCTTCGCATCGGGATCTGCCAGCGAGCACACGAAGACGGCATCGCGCCCCGCCACCGGCGTGTCGAGGCGCACGTAGGATTCGCCGTCGGGGAACCGGTGCAGGACCAGCGTGCCGGCGATTGCGCCAGTCGCGGCCTGCAACTGCCGCATCAGTCCCGCGTGCCCGGGAAAGGCAAAGACCACCGGCGTCATCGAGACCTCCGCAGGCTTGCGACATTCGCCTCTTCGCCGCCCGGCGCGGTACTCATGCAGCATCCGCGAGCGTGACCACATCCCGTTGTGCCGCGAGGTAGTCGAACGCGTACGCGAGTTCCCCCGGTGCCTGGGCATGGACGACGAACAGCGGTTGCCCGTGCTCGACGATGGTTCCGATCGGCGCGAGGAAATCGATCCCTGCAGCCGGCGCCTGAGGCGCGCCCGCGAGCTTGGCCGCGCGTGCGAGGCGGCGGTTGTCGACCTGCGCGACGCGACCACGCCGGGCCGCGGCGAACGGTCGCTGGTGGGCCGCGTGCGGGGGCTCGCGCATGCCGCCCTGGCTCGCGCAGATCGCGACGAATTTCTGCAGTGCGCGGCCATCGTCGAGAATCCGCGTGGCGAGTGCCAGCCCGGTGCCCTGCGGGACCTCGGCCGAGAATTCGAGGATGCTCCCGGCAAGACGCAGTGCGCGCGCCCGCAGGTCGCCCGCCGAGCCGGGCTCGCACCGCAGAATCGCCAGCACATCGCGCGCCTCGAGCGCGGGCCCGATGCCCCGGCCAACTGGCTGGCTGCCGTCGGTGACCAGGACGCGGACCTCGATCCCGATCGCGTGCCCGACCTTCTGCAGCGCGGTGCAAAGACGCGCCGCGGCCTCGGACGACCGGACCTTGGCCGTCGGGCCCACCGGCATGTCGATGACCACGTGGGTCGATCCTGCGGCGGCCTTCTTGGATAGCACCGACGCGACGAGCTGGCCTTCGCTGTCGAGGTCCAGCGGCCGCTCGACGCTGATCAGCACGTCGTCGGCGGGACTCAGTCCCACCGAAGCACCCCACACGATGCATCCGCCTTCGCGCTCGACGACGCGCTGCATCGCCACGCGATCGAGCGCCACCGGCGCGAGCACGTCCATGGTGTCCGCCGTGCCTGCCGGCGACGTAATCGCACGCGACGAGGTCTTGGGAATCGTGAG
Source organism: Casimicrobiaceae bacterium (assembly GCA_035934825.1). Taxonomy (GTDB): domain Bacteria; phylum Pseudomonadota; class Gammaproteobacteria; order Burkholderiales; family Casimicrobiaceae; genus VBCG01. The sequence continues at coordinate 4,438 of DASYXO010000274.1, read as the reverse complement.
GCCGGCAGCAGCGACGATCGGCACGACCAGCAGTGTCGTCCGATTCCCGGGCAGTCCCCCGACGCAGTGCTTGTCCATCACCTTCGAAGGCGACCAGGTGAGCCGCGTGCCCACGTCGATCATCGCGCGGGTCAGCGCAACGACTTCGCGGGTGTCGAGACGGTCTCCGGCGCAGGCCGTGACGAATGCCGCGAGGTGCAGGTCAGAATACTGGCCGGCAACGATGTCCGCCATGATGTCGCGCATCGCGTGATCATCGAGGCGATGTCCGTAGACTTTCGCCCGCAGATGGGATAGCGACTCGATCGGTGGCGCATGCGACACGACGATCGCATCGCCCGCGCGGGCATCGAGCGCGTCCCACGCCGCTTCCGACAGGCCGGCCTCGCCGTTGCCGAGGAGCTCGGCGCCGACCATGTTGACCGTTGCAACCAGCCTGCGCTCCCCGAGGGCCACCAGCACCCGCGACTGCACGGTGAAACCGACCGAACGGCAGATGTGGCAGTCGCTGCGCATGAACAGCACCTTCTCGCGATAGGTATGGATGCCGAGATGGCGCAATGTCAGGGAATTGCGTGGCGCTCCGGCGTGGTTGGTCGCGGCGGGGGAAGGAATCGTCATCGGGAATCCGTCGTTTCGAGGGTATCGCGCAGGCGTCGACGCCTCCGGCTCCCCCTTGTGGTCCATGCCGCCTGGGCGATCCCCAGCCCGACCGGCAGGCAGGCGGCGACAGCGGGATTGTAGCCGGGGCCCCGGGGCTGCCGGACCCGGAGTCGAACGCCTCCCCCGCGAACGATATTTTTGCTATCTTGCGGAGCCGCCGGCGCATTTCGCGCATCGCGCCTTCGCAGGGACACGACAATGGACATCCAGGCAGTAGCGTCGACCGGATCGCCCCGCCGCCCGGACACGCTGGCCGTCCACTCGCTCGACCACTTTGCTTTCAGCGTCCCGGATCTCGGCCAGGCCGAGCACTTCTACGAAGCATTCGGGCTCGACATCCGTCGTATCGGCAACCGGCTGGACCTCTATGCGCATGGTCATCCGCACCGCTGGGGAAGCGTGCATGCGAGCGGCCAGCCCAAGCGCCTTCAGTATCTGAGCTTCGGCGCCTACGAGGGCGATTTCGATGCATTGGCGCAGCGAGTACGTGCCGCCGGCGCCTGCGATCCGCATCCCCTCTCGGATGGCAAAGGGATCTGGCTGCGCGATCCGGATGGAACGCCGGTGCAGGTGGTCGTGGCGCCCAAGGTCTCGCCGTCGGCCAAGGCGCAACCGGCCGTCGCGATTCCGGTTGCCCTGGGCAAAGGTGCCGCGCCCTCCCGCAGCGGCGCCCCCAGGGTCCGCCCACGCCGCCTTTCGCACGTGTTGCTGTTCACGCCTGACGTGCCGCGCCAGCTTGCCTTCTATTGCGACGTCCTGGGCCTGCGCCTGTCCGACCGCTCGGGCGACATCATCGCCTTCATGCACGCGCCGCACGCCGGCGAGCACCACCTGGTCGCGTTCGCGAAATCCGGTGCGCCGGGGTTGCATCATTCGAGCTGGGACGTCGGGAGCATCGACGACATCGGGCTGGGCGCCGAGTACGTGAAGACGCAAGGCTATGTGAAAGGATGGGGTGTCGGCAGGCACGTCCTGGGGTCCAATTACTTCTATTACGTCCAGGACCCCTGGGGCAGTTGGGCCGAGTATTCGTTCGACATCGATTTCGTGCCCGTCGACGTCGACTGGCCGGCTGCCGACCACCCCCCCGAGGATTCGTTCTACGTCTGGGGACCCGCGCCGCCCGACGATTTCGTCGTCAACCGCGAGCAACCCGTACCCGCCTGAGGCACCGGCCCCGGGGTCGAGGGCCCGGGTATCGCCGATTCGCACAACGGCACCGCTCGTCGCCGGCGCCGCAAATCACCCTGCGACGATTGGGAGGAGTGAACGATGGGCATCATTGCACGCATGGCGCGCTGGGCGTTTGCCGCTTGTGTTGGTCTCGCCGTGGCCTCCGGCGCGTGGGCACAGGCAGGACAAGCGCCGATCCGCATTGGCAGCACGCTGGCGCTGACCGGCCCGTTGGCCGCGACCAGCCTGATCCACAAGGTGGTCGGCGAGATCTATGTCGAGCAGCTCAACAAGCGCGGTGGCCTGCTCGGGCGACCGGTTGAGTGGATCGTCAAGGACGACCAGTCGAAGCCCGACCTCGCCCGCACCCTCTACGAGCAGCTCGTCACTGCCGACAAGGTCGACCTGCTGATGGGGCCCTATGCGACGGGCGCGATCCTGTCGGCGATGGGCGTGGCGCAGCGCTATCACAAGGTTCTGATCCACCACACGTTCGGCATCCCGTCGATGGCCAAGTACGACATGCAGTTCCCCGCGTGGTCACTCGGGCCCGATCCGGGAGCCACGGTTCCGGCGACGGTGTTCAAGGCACTCGCCGCATCGCCCAAGCCGCCGAAGACCGTGGCTATCGTCACCAGCAAGTTCCCGTCCGTGCACTTCATGTCTCTCGGCGCCCGCGAGGTCGCGAAGAAGATGGGCGTCACGGAGGTGCTGTTCCTCGAATGGGACTTCGGTAACCTGGATTTCGGACCGATCGCTGCACGGATCAAGGACGCGAATCCCGATTTCCTGTGGGTCGGGGCGATCGGCCTCGAGGGCAACCAGCTGCTCGAGGCGATGCACAAGATCGACTACACGCCCCACGAGCATTTCTACCTCTACCCCGCACCGGGTCCGATGTCCAAGTCGCCGCTCGCCAACGACGCGATGTCGGTGACGCTGTTCGAGGAGCACCCGCCTTTCACCAACGCGCCGGGCGCGGCGGAGTTCATCAAGCTCTATCATGAACGCGCCGCCAAGGCAGGCATCCCCGATCCTGCGGTCGAGGTGCAGGCGGCGGCCTCCTACACCGCCTGGCAGATCCTCGAAGCGGGGGTGCGCGGTGCGGGCAGCCTCGACGACAAGGCGATCGCCGCGTGGCTCAAGACGCACCGCGTCCAGACGATCACCGGCAACCTGCATTTCGACGGTCCCAACAACTACGGCGACGACCTGATGCGGGTCAAGCAGGTGCAGAACGGTCACTGGGTCACGGTCTATCCGAAGGAGTTCGCCGCACCGGGCGCGACGCTGCAAGTGCAATGACGTTTCCCAGCGGGACGCTGCTCGCGCAGTCCGCGCTGTCGGGCGTATTCATCGGCAGCCTCTACGGGCTGCTGGGGTTGGGCGTGGGGCTCGCCTGGGGCCTGCTCCACGTCATCAATCTCGCGCAATTCGCGTTCGCGTTCCTCGCGGCCTACCTCTGCTACCAGCTCGCGAGCGTCGGCGGCATGGATCCGCTGCTGACGCTTGCCCTGATCGTCCCGCTGTTCGCGGCGCTCGGTGCGGCCCTGCAATGGCTGCTCGAGCGGTTCGAGGTTTCGCCGCTCAATTCGCTGCTCGCGACTTTCGGCATCACTGCGATCATCGAGGCGGGGATCCAGTGGGCGTGGACCGCGGACTTCCGCAAGCTCGAATCGGTCTATGCCGGCCGGACATACAAGGTCGGCGTGCTGTTCGTCCCGCTGCCCGAACTGCTGACGCTCCTGCTGTCGCTGCTGCTGGCCGTCGGCATCTGGGCCGCAATGCGCTACACGAACCTCGGTCGGGCGTTGCGGGCGCTGGCCGAGGATGCGCCGATGGCCGCGGCCTTCGGCATCAACCGCCGCGTGCACGCGCGGTTCCTGGCCGGCGTCTGCGGCGCACTTGCCGGCGTCGCCGGCGTGTGCCTGGCGCTGACCTATACGCTGACGCCGTCGCAGATCTATGCGTGGGTCGGTGTCGTCTTCGCCGCCGTGATGCTGGGCGGGCTGGGCTCTGCCCTCGGGCCGCTCGTCGGCGGCATCGCGATCGGCGTCAGCGAGGCGGTGACCATGGCGTTCGTGTCGCCGTCGTGGGCGCCGCTCGTCTCGTTCTCGCTGCTGATCGGGCTGCTGCTGCTCAAGCCGGGGCGACCCTGAAAGCCGACCGCACGCTCGTCGCGATCCTCGCCGCCGGAGGCGCGCTCGCGACGATTCCCTTCCTCCATCTTCCGGCGTTCTACGAGTCGCTGCTCTACCTGGTGTTCCACTGGATCGTGCTCGCCACGTCCTGGAACATCCTGTCCGGCTACTCGGGGTATTTCTCGTTCGGCCATGGCGCGTTTTTCGGCGCGGGCGTCTACACCAGCGCGGTGCTCGCGGGCAGCTATGGCATGCCGTTTCTCTGGACGCTGCCCGTTGCGGCGATTGTCGCCGCGGCATTGGGCGCTGGGCTCGGAGCGGTCGTGTTCCGGGTGCGCAACGTCCGGGGCGAGCTCTTCGCCCTGCTGACGCTCGCGGTTACGTTCGTGCTCGCGACGATCGTCCTCAACACCCCGATCGACGGGGGACCCGGGGTCTACCTGTCGGCAGTCGCCGTTCCA
>DASYXO010000256.1:0-3478 GCA_035934825.1 Casimicrobiaceae bacterium | reverse complement strand
CCCCGCTGGTGCTGTTCGCGAGCTTCGTCGCCTACGCGATGTCCGGCTACGTGGTCTCGGCGTGGCAACTGTTGCGCGAGCGCCGCCAGCGCGCCGGCGGGCCGCGCTGAGCGCCTTGCCCCACTTGCACCTGCCGGAGGTTTCGGTTAGGCTGCAGTGGTCATGAGCAGCGCAACCACATTTGCGGCCCCCTTCACGGCAATGCGCGCCTTGACGTCCCTGTCCGGGTTGGCGCCCCTGCCGGCCGGCCTGCTGCTGCTGCGCCCCGCGCGCAGATAAATACACCCCCTCGCTTCGAGCATTGCCCGCGCCGCCGGATCCGGGGCGGTTCAAGCCTATCCATCTCCCGCGGAGATACCGATGTCCGATCATCTGATCATTTTCGACACGACGTTGCGCGACGGCGAGCAGAGCCCCGGCGCTTCGATGACCAGGGAAGAGAAGACGCGCATCGCGCGCCAGCTCGAGCGGCTGCGCGTCGACGTCATCGAAGCCGGGTTCCCGGCGTCGTCGAACGGCGATTTCGAGGCGGTGCAGGACATCGCGAGGGCGATCCACGACAGCACGGTCTGCGGACTGGCGCGCGCCAACGAGAACGACATCCGCCGCGCCGGTGAGGCGCTGAAGCCCGCGAAAGCGATGCGCATCCACACGTTCATCGCCAGCTCCCCGATCCACATGCAGATGAAGCTGCGAATGACGCCTGCGCAGGTGCTCGAGCAAGCGGTCAAGGCAGTCGGGTGGGCGCGCCGATACACCGACAACGTCGAGTTCTCGCCGGAGGACGCGGGGCGGTCGGAACCCGACTTCCTGTGCAGGCTGCTCGAGGCGACGATCAGCGCAGGCGCGACTACCGTCAACATCCCCGACACCGTCGGCTACACGATGCCCTGGCAGTTCGGCGCATTGATCGGATCGTTGCGCGAGCGCGTGCCCAACTCCGACAAAGCGGTGTGGTCGGTGCACTGCCACAACGACCTCGGCGTCGCGGTGGCCAATTCACTGTCGGCGGTGATGAACGGGGCGCGCCAGGTCGAATGCACGGTGAACGGCCTGGGCGAGCGCGCGGGCAATGCCTCGCTCGAGGAGATCGTGATGGCGGTGCGCACGCGCAAGGACGTGTTTCCCTGCGCGACACGGATCGACACGACGCAGATCGTCGCGGCTTCGAAGCTGGTGTCGGGGATCACGGGCTTTCCGGTGCAGCCGAACAAGGCGATCGTCGGTGCCAACGCGTTCGCGCACGAGTCCGGCATCCACCAGGACGGCGTGCTCAAGCATCGCGAGACCTACGAGATCATGCGTGCGGAAGACGTGGGCTGGGGTGCGAACAAGCTCATCCTGGGCAAGCTTTCCGGCCGCAATGCGTTCAAGACGCGATTGATCGAACTGGGAATCGACCTGCCCGGCGACGACGCGGTCAACGTCGCATTCGCGCGATTCAAGGAGCTCGCCGACAAGAAGGGCGAGGTGTTCGACGAGGATCTCCACGCGCTGGTGTCCGAAGAGGGCATCATCCCTGCGCACGAGTACTACAGGCTTGCTGCCCTCAAGGTGACCTCGGAAACCGGAACCGTGCCACATGCGCGCGTCATGATGAACGTCGGCGACACCGAAGTCGTCGCCGAGGTCGACGGCGACGGCCCGGTGGACGCGGTGTTCAAGGCGATCGAACGCATGGCGGGATCGAACGCGAGCCTCCTGCTCTATTCGGTCAACGCGATCACCGGCGGCACCGATGCTCAGGGCGAGGTGACGGTGCGTCTCGAGCGCGACGGGCGAATCGTGAACGGCAATGGTGCCGACACCGACATCATCGTCGCTTCGGCCAAGGCCTACATCAACGCGCTGAATCGCCTGCATACCAATGTCGAGCGGCTGAATCCCCAGCTTGCCGCGTAGCCGCAGGGCCGGGGCCGCGGATCGGATGCGCTCGGCGCGACAAGGCCCGAGCGCTGCTGCGACCCGCCCGGCGCCGCAGTGCGATGCGCTAAAATGCAACGTTTGCGCTAGTCGCGGTTTCCGCTAGTCGCCGTATGCGCAATTCGCGGTTTGCGCAAGTCGCGGCAGGCCTTGGCCTGCCGGCGCGTACCGGTGCCCTCAGGGCCCAAGTCGCTTTGGAAACAAGGATCGTGATGAGCACTCCCACCTATGGTCCCGGCATCGAGATCACCGGCTCGGTCACTCCAGAATTCGCCGAGATCCTGACGCGCGATGCCGTCGCGTTCGCGGCACGGCTGCAGCGCGCATTTGGCGCCCGGCGCGACGAGTTGCTGGCGCAGCGAGACGTCATCCAGAAGCGGTTCGACGCAGGGGATCTGCCGGGTTTCCCCGAGCATACCCGCGCGATCCGCGAAGGCAACTGGGCCTGCGAGGCTGTCGGCAGCGACATCCAGGATCGGCGCGTCGAGATCACCGGGCCGGTAGATCGCAAGATGATCATCAACGCGCTGAACTCGGGCGCGAAGGTCTTCATGGCGGATTTCGAGGATGCGAACACCCCGCGCTGGGAGAACAACGTCCAGGGTCACCTCAACCTGCGCGATGCGATCCGCCGCCGCATCGACTACGTGTCGCCCGAGGGCAAGGCCTACCGGCTGAACGAGAGGACCGCGACGCTCTTTGTCCGTCCGCGCGGCTGGCACCTGCCGGAAAAGCACGTCCTCGTCGACGGCAAGCCGATTTCGGGCGGCATTTTCGATTTCGCGCTGTACTTCTTCCACAACGCGAAAGAGTTGGTCGCGCGCGGCAGCGGGCCCTACTTCTACCTGCCCAAGCTCGAGAGCCACCTCGAGGCAAGGTTGTGGAACGACATCTTCGTGATGGCGCAGGACCAGCTCGGCATTCCGCGCGGGACGATCAAGGCGACCGTGCTGATCGAAACCATCGTCGCCGCATTCGAGATGGACGAAATCCTCTACGAGCTGCGCCAGCATTCGGCAGGACTCAATGCCGGGCGCTGGGACTACATATTCAGCTGCATCAAGAAATTCCGCTCGAACCGCGGTTTCTGCCTCGCCGACCGTGCGCTGGTCACGATGACCACGCATTTCATGAAGAGCTACGCCGAGCTCCTGATCAAGACCTGCCACCGGCGCAACGCGCACGCGATGGGGGGCATGGCGGCCCAGATTCCGGTCAAGAACGACGAGGTTGCCAACGCCGAGGCCTTCGCGAAGGTCAAGGCCGACAAGGAGCGCGAGGCGACCTACGGGCATGATGGCACCTGGGTCGCGCATCCGGGTCTCGTCGGAGTGGCGCAGGAGGCATTCGACCGCCTGATGCCTGCGCCCAACCAGATCGCGACCAGGCGCCGCGACGACGTCAGCGTCGACGCAGCCGACCTCGTCGAATTCGAACCCGAGCAGCCGATCACCGAAAAGGGTTTGCGGCTCAACATCAGCGTCGCGATCCAGTACGTCGGTGCGTGGCTCGCGGGGCAGGGCGCGGTGCCGATTTTCAACCTGATGGAAGACGC
>DASYXO010000206.1:0-5576 GCA_035934825.1 Casimicrobiaceae bacterium | reverse complement strand
GGGGTCAGAGCGGCAATATTTCCGCGAGCGGAAATATTGCCGCTCTGACCCCATTTATTACCGCTCTGACCCCATTTATTCTGACCCCATTTATTAACGCTCTGACCCCGTTTCCGCTGGCGCGAGCGTCTCGCCGGCGTGGAACACGTCTCGATAGCTCACGTAATCGGATATGTGCAGGGTGGCGATGAACAGCGCGAGGTAGGGCAGCAGCAGCGCCATCGCCACCGTCGAGCTGAACGGCGCCGGCACGATCAGCGCGACCAGCGACGTGACCAGTGACGGCACGACGCCGCCCAGCAGGAAGACGACGAGCGCGTAGCGCAGCACCGCACGCCAGTTGGCGAGCGCCGCGCGCAGGCTCGCGGCCAGCGCCGTGGTCAGGCGGGCGTCCTGGAACACGACCAGCGCGGGCGCCCACCACAGCGCGAGGATGGTTGGCAGCGCCCAGATGGCGCCGAACAGCATCCCGATCTCGACGCTCGGCGAGGCGAGCACGTCGTGCAGCTGGCGCGCCGCGGCGGCGGGATCGGCGTCGGTCGGCGTTGCCCCGTAGAGCAGGTCGAGCAGGCGACCGCCGTCGATCAGGGACGTGGCGGCGACGGCAAGCGAGATTCCCGCGACCAGGACGACACCCAATGGCAGGAGCGTCCACGCGTTGGAGCGAAAGCCCTGCAGCAGCATCCGGAACTGCGGCCGTCCGCCGCGCTCCTGCGTCCACGCCGCAGCGAGGAAGGCGACTGACATCAGCGGCTTGATGATGGGCGCCAGGTAGACGCCGATCCACGGCAACGTCTCGATCACGGCCAGCAGCGCGTAATAGCCGACGACGAGGCCGAGCCACGGCACGCGGTGCTTCGAGAGCATTGCATAGCTCTCGGCGAGCCATGCGGCGCCGCGGCGTCCATCGTAGCGCGTGAACACGATGTCTTTCGCCTGGAGTGGCATCGTCGGTCGCCCGCGAGCGTCTCCGTCAGCCGGGAAACGGTGCAGCGCCGGATGCGGCGCGGGAGCGCAGGACGTGCTCGAAAGGCCGCGGATCGTGCGCGTGCGTCAGCTCGCCGGGGCGGGGCAGATACAGGTCGTAGAGTCGCGACACCCAGAAACGCAGCGCAGCCGCACGCAGCAGCGCGGGCCACTGCGAGCGCTCGTCCTGGGTCAGCGGGCGCTCGGCCGAATAGGCGCCGATCATGGCTTCGAGGCGCTGCGCGTCGAGCGAGCCGTCGTCGTTGCCGGCGACGCACCAGTCATTGACGGCAATCGCGAGATCGTAGGCCAGGAAGTCGGTGGCGGCGAATCCGAAGTCGATGATGCCGGCGACCCGCCCGTCCGCGAACAGCACGTTGTCGCAGAACAGGTCGCCGTGGATCGCTCCTTTGGGAAGCTTGACCTTGCCGAAGCCGGTCTGGAACCTGACTTCGGCTGCGAGCAGGTCGTTCTGCGCCGCGTTCAGGAACGGCTTCACCGCGCGCGCGGCCTGGCGCCACCAGGTGGGGCCGCGCCGGTTCGCGAGCCGTGCCCGGTACCTCTGCGACGCGAGATGCAGCCGGCCGAGCGCGTCGCCGACGGCCGCGCAATGGTCGGGTGAGGGCTGCGTGACCGCGACGCCGTCGATCCGGCTCACCAGGCCCGCCGGGCGTCCATTCAACATCGAGAACAGTCCTCCAGTGCGATCCGCTGCCGGGACGGGCACCTCGACGCCGGCGCGGGCGAGATGTGCCATCAGGTTGAGGTAGAACGGGAGCTCCTCGGCTGGAAGCCGCTCGTAGAGCGTCAGGACGTAGCGTCCGCGCACGGTGGTGACGAAGTAATTCGTGTTCTCGATTCCGGCTGCGATCGGCGCGAATTCGACGAGTGCGCCGAGCGCATAGCGGGTAAGCCATGCGTCGAGGTCATCGGTGGTGACGGCCGTATAGACGGACATGAAAACGCGCGCCGCGCTCCCCGCGCGTCGCGTCGCACGCTGGAGGTCGAGGCTAGCCTAGAAGGAGAACAGGACCCACAGCGGGACCTTGAGCGACGAATCGAGGCTGTCGCGCCGGATGTAGGTCGCGCCGTTGACGTCGGGAAACAGGTAATAGGGCCGTCCGTGCGCCGGTGTCACGCGGATGTACCTGAGCTCGCCCTTGATGCGGACTTCCTCGATGACCTGCTGGTCACGGCGGATGATCGTCACCTGGGGCGCCAGGTCCGAGTCGCCGGAGACGTCCGGCGGCGGTGGCGGCGGCTCGGGCGACGGCGGCGCCTTGGCAGGCCCCTGCGCAGACGCGCTGCCGGCAGCCAGGGCCAGGACCAGCGACATCAGGAAGCTGCGGGCGATCATGGGGCCGGAGAATGGACGCTGCGATCAGGTGCCCGGCCATGCGGGCCGGTGCGATGACGACACTCGCATTCTACCAAACGCCGGTCGACTCCGCAGCGCCGCGACGGCGATCAGAGGTTCAGGATCTTTTCGCGCTCCTCGCGCGACGCCTGGAAACCGCGGGTCTCGTAATACTGGAAGATGGCATCGACGACCGCATCGGGGTCGTCGATCACGCGCATCAGTTGCAGGTCGTTGTCACCGATCATTCCCTCCGCGAGCAGCGTGTCCTCGAACCAGGCCAGCAGTCCGCCCCAGAACGCCGAGCCGACCAGGATGATCGGTATCCGATGGCTGGTGCCGGTCTGCACCAGCGTCAGGCACTCGGAGAGCTCGTCGAGCGTGCCGTAGCCGCCGGGCAGCACGACATAGGCCGAGGCGAAGCGCACGAACATCATCTTGCGCGAAAAGAAATAGCGGAAATAGAGGCTGATGTCCTGGTAGCGGTTTCGTGCCTGCTCGTTGGGCAAGGCGATGTTGAGACCGATCGCTGGCGAGCGTCCGGCATGCGCACCCTGGTTGGCCGCCTCCATCAGTCCTGGGCCGCCACCCGAGATCACCGAAAAGCCGGCGTCGGACAGCTTGCGGGCGATCGACCGTGCCGTCGTGTAGTACGGATGGTCCTCGCGGATGCGCGCGCTTCCGAACACGCTGACGGCGGGATGAACGCTGTTGAGCTGGTCGGCCGCGGTCTGGAACTCTGCCATAATTCCCAGTACCCGCCACGCTTCCTGTCCGTTGGTCGACTGCAGCGACTGCGGATCGATCAGCTCGGGAATCTTGTGGGTCCGCGACCGCATGGCAACGCTAGTCCTCGTCGATGGTTCGTCGTATCTGTACCGTGCATTCCATGCGCTGCCGGACCTCCGGACGTCGAAAGGAGAGCCCACGGGCGCGCTGCGCGGCGTCCTGTCGATGTTGCGCCGTTTGGTGATCGACGGCAAGCCGGATTACTTCGCCGTCGTCTTCGACGCACCCGGCAAGACCTTCCGCGACGCTTGGTATCCCGAGTACAAGGCGAACCGTCCGCCGATGCCCGATGCGCTCGCGGCGCAGATCGGTCCGCTGCATGAAATGGTGCGGGCCAACGGCTGGCCGCTGCTGGTTGTCGGGGGTGTCGAAGCCGACGACGTGATCGGCACGCTTGCGCGACAGGCGAAGGCGGCGGGCATCGACACCGTGATCTCGACGTCCGACAAGGATCTCGCGCAGCTCGTCGAGTCGGGCATCACGCTGATCAACACGATGACCGGTGAGCGGCTCGATCACGACGGGGTCGTCGCGCGTTTCGGCGTGCGTCCGGACCAGGTGCTCGACCTGCTGACGTTGACCGGCGATGTCGTCGACAACGTTCCCGGCGTTCCGAAGGTCGGGCCGAAGACGGCCGCCAAGTGGCTCGCGCAATACGGCACGCTGGACGAGGTGGTGGCGCACGCCGATGAGGTCGGCGGTGTGGTCGGCGCCAACCTGCGCAACGCGCGCGACTGGCTGCCGGAAGGCCGCCGCCTGCTGACCGTCAAGGTCGACTGCGACCTGCCGGTCAGGGTGGACGATCTCAAGCTCGTTGCGCCCGACGCCGACCGGACGCGGGCGCTCTACGAGCGCTTCGAGTTCAAGAGCTGGCTGCGCGATGCCGAGCGGCAGCCCGAAGCGGACGCGGCGGGAAAGCTGGCCGCACGCGCGGCGCGCGATGACGCCGGCCGGCGCTGGGACGAGGACACGAAGCCGCCGGCGCATGCACAGGCCGCGCCCCCGGTGCGCTACGAGACGGTGGTCGACGTCGCCGTGCTGGAGCGCTGGCTCGCGGCCATCGCGACCGCCGACCTCGTGTCGTTCGACACCGAGACGACGAGCCTCGATCCAATGCAGGCCGACATCGTCGGCCTGTCGCTGTCGATCGAGCCCACGGTCGCGTGCTACATACCGCTCGGCCATCGCTACGCGGGTGCGCCCGGGCAGCTCGACGCAGATGTCGTGCTCCGGCGGCTCGCGCCGTGGCTCGCGGACCCGGCGCGACCCAAGCTCGGCCAGAACCTCAAGTACGACCAGCACGTGCTCGCCAACCGGGGCATGGCGCTGCGCGGCGTCGCCCAGGACACGCTGCTCGAATCCTACGTCCTCGAATCGCACCGGCCGCACGACATGGACTCCCTCGCGCGGCGCCATCTCGACCTGGCGACGATCACCTACGACGACGTCACCGGCAAGGGGGCGAAGCGCATTCCCTTCGAGCAGGTCTCGATCGAGCGTGCGACCGAATACGCTGCCGAGGACGCCGACATCACACTGCGCCTGCACCGCGTCCTGCATCCGCGCATCGAGCGGGATGCGAAGCTGCGGCGGGTCTACGAGACGATCGAGATGCCGGTGCGCGAAATCCTGTTCCGGATGGAGCGCGAAGGCGTGCTGATCGACCGCGACCTGCTCGCCCGGCAAAGCCACGCGCTGGGCGCACGCGCGCTGGCCCTCGAGCAGCAGGCGCATGCACTCGCGGGCGGTCCATTCAACCTCGGTTCGCCGAAGCAACTTTCCGAGATCCTCTACGAGCGCATGAAGCTCCCGGTGCGCAAGAAGACGGCGACCGGCCAGCCGTCGACCGACGAGGACGTGCTCGAGGCGCTCGCAGCCGACTATCCGCTGCCCAGGGTATTGCTGGAATACAGGGCGCTGACCAAGCTCAAGTCGACCTACACCGACAAGCTGCCGACGATGGTGAATGCGCGCACCGGGCGCGTGCACACGACGTACTCGCAGGCGACCGCCGTCACGGGACGCCTCGCGTCAGTCGACCCCAACCTGCAGAACATCCCCGTGCGCACCGCCGACGGGCGCCGCATTCGTGAAGCCTTCATCGCGCCCCCGGGACGCGTGCTCGTCTCCGCCGACTACTCGCAAATCGAGTTGCGCATCATGGCGCACCTGTCGGAGGACCCGGCGCTGCTGAAGGCCTTTCACGAAGGCGCGGACATCCATCGCGCGACGGCGTCGGAGATCTTCGGCGTCGCGCCTGCCGAAGTGACGCCCGACCAGCGGCGCTACATCAAGGCGGTCAATTTTGGATTGATCTACGGCATGGGCGCGTTCGGCCTCGCGTCCCAGCTCAATATCGAGCGGGGGGCTGCGCAGCAGTACATCGACCGCTATTTCGCTCGCTATCCCGGCGTGGCGGCCTACATGCAGCGCACCCGCGAGCTCGCGCGCGAGCAGGGCTACG
>DASYXO010000088.1:0-2998 GCA_035934825.1 Casimicrobiaceae bacterium | reverse complement strand
CGGGTCGAGCGCGTCGCGCAGCCCGTCGCCCAGCAGGTTGAAGGCAAGCACGGTCAGGAAGATCGCGAGCGCGGGAAAGATCGCTTCGTGCGGCGCCACCAGCATGTCCGAGCGGGCGGCATCGAGCATCGCCCCCCATTCCGGGGTCGGCGGCTGCGCGCCCATGCCCAGGAAAGACAGGCTCGCCGCGGTAATGATCGAGGTGCCGATGCGCAGCGAGAAGTAGACGACTACTGTGGAGATCGTGCCGGGAAAGATGTGGCGCAGGATGATCGTGCGGTCGGATGCACCGAGGCTCTTCGCGGCCTCGACATAGGTCAGGTGCTTTTGCGCCAGCGTGTTTCCCCGCACCAGCCGCGCAAAAGCCGGGATGCTGAAGATCGCAACGGCAACGATCACGTTTGCCATGCCACCGCCCAGGATTGCGACGATGCCGATCGCGAGTAGGATGCCCGGGAACGCAAACAGCACGTCGCAGATACGCATGATGATCCGGTCCCACCAGCCTTCGTGGTACCCGGCGACGAGCCCGAGTGCCGTTCCGACGACCGAACCCACAGCCACCGACAGGAAGCCGGCCGCGAGCGATATGCGCGCGCCCATCATGATGCGGCTGAAGATGTCTCGCCCCAGTGAATCGACGCCGAACAGGTGCGCAAGCGACGGGGCCGCGTTGAGCGCGTCGTAATCGAAGTAGGTCTCGGCGTCGTAGGGAACGATCCACGGCGCGGCGATCGCGAGGATGACCAGCAGCAGGACGAAGGCGCCTGCCACCAGCGCGACCTTCTGGCGCCTGAACTTGCGCCAGAACTCCGACCATGGCGTGCGCACGCGCTCGTTCGCGGGCGGCGGCGCGGGAGTTTCTCGCATCATCGGTACCGGATCGCCGGGTTGATCAGGCCGTAGAGCACGTCGACGACCAGGTTGATCAGGATGAACTCCAGTGAGAAAAGCAGCACCAGTGCCTGGATCACCGGGTAGTCGCGCATGTCGACCGCGTCGACCAGCAGCCGGCCGAGGCCCGGCCAGTTGAATACCTTTTCGACGACGATCGACCCGCCGAGCAGGAATCCGAATTGCAGCCCCATCATCGTCACCACCGGAATCAGCGCATTGCGCAGCGCGTGCCTGGCGACGACGCTGCGCTCGTCGAGGCCCTTGGCGCGCGCGGTACGGATGAAATCCTCGCCGAGGATGTCGACGAACGCCGACCGGGTGAAACGCGCCATGATCGCCGCGACTGCCGAGCCCAGCGTCAGCGACGGCAGGATGTAGCTGCGCCAGGTGTCGTTGCCGATCGCAGGCAGCCAGTCGAGCTGGACCGCGAACAACTGCATCAACACCATGCCCAGTGCGAATGCCGGGAACGAGATTCCCGATACCGCAAGCGTCATCCCGATGCGGTCGGGCCAGCGATTGCGCCACACGGCGGATGCGACGCCGAGCGCCATGCCGATGGCGACCGACCACAGCATGCTCCAGAGCGTGAGCCAGAAGGTCGGCATGAAGCGCTCGGCGATCTCGGTCGCCACCGGGCGCTTGGTTCGCAGCGACGTGCCGAAATCCCAGTGCAGCACGCCGCCTATGAAACGCAGGAACTGGTCGGGCAACGGCTTGTCGAGCCCCAGGTCCTGGCGGACCAGCGCGACGGTTTCCGGCGTCGCCTCGGGTCCCGCGGCGAGCCGCGCCGGATCGCCGGGAAGCAGATGGACGAACAGGAAGACGAGCAGGGCGACGAGCAGCAGCGTCGGCAGCAGGCCCAGCAGGCGCTTGACGACGTACTGGGTCATTGTCGCTTCAGGTTCCCCTCACCCGCCGCGCTCGCGCTCGGCTCCCTCTCCCACGCAGTGGGAGAGGGTTGGGGTGAGCGGGCATCACTTCAGGTCGACGTCGGTGAAGTTGAATGACGCATCCGGCATCACGTACACGCCGGAGAGATTCCTGCTGTGCGCCGACAGGAGCTGCTCGGTGACCAGCGGCGCCCACGGCGCATCCTTCCAGATCCGCTCCTGCGCATCGCGATAGAGCTTCGCCTTTTGCGCCTTGTCGGTCGTCGCGAGCGCGCCCTTGATGTCGGCATCGACCTGGGCGTTCCGGTAATAGGCGGTATTGAAGCTCTTCGGCGGCCACGAGTCGCCGTACAGCAGCGGGCGCAGCGCCCAGTCGGCCTCGCCTGTCGACGTCGACCAGCCGACGTAGTAGAGGCGCACCGGCGCGGTCTTCGGGTCCTGCCAGCTCTCCACCCTGTCGACCCGCTGGCCCGCTTCGAGCAGCGTGATCTTCGTCCTGATGCCGACCTGCTGCAACTGCTGCTGCAGGAACTCGCAGACTTTCTGCGGCGTGCTGAAGTTGTAGGCCGACCACAGCTCGGTCTCGAAGCCGTCCGGATAGCCCGCTTCGGCGAGGAGCTTCTTCGCCTTCGCGACGTCGTAGGGCCATGGGCCGAGCTTGGCCGCGTACTCGACGGCGTCGGGCACCACGCCGTCGGCGGGAGCGGCGTAGCCGCTGAACGCGACCTTGGCCAGTGCCTGCTTGTTGATCGCGTAGGCGATCGCCTGGCGCACCTTGGGATTGTCGAAAGGCTTCTGCAGCGTGTTCATCGACAGGTAGCGCAGCACGATCGACGGCGCCGCGACGACCTCGATGCCGGGCTTCGCCTTCAGCACGCCGGCGAGCTCGTAGGGCACGGGGAACGTGAACTGGGCCTCGCCGGTCTGCATCAGGGCCGCGCGTGAATTGTTGTCGACCACGGAGCGCCAGGTGATCGTGTCGACCTTCGGATAGCCCTTGCGCCAGTAACCGCTCCACTTCGCGACCTTCAGGTAGTCGGGCTGCTTCCACTCCACGAACTTGAACGGGCCGGTGCCCACCGGGTGGAATGCGATGCCCTTGCTGCCCCATTTCTCGAGCGCCGCCGGGCTGATCATGACACCCGCCGGGTGGGCGAGGTCGTTGATGAACGCGGAGAACGGCTCCCTGAGCGTGATCCGCACCGTGC
>DASYXO010000036.1:0-20349 GCA_035934825.1 Casimicrobiaceae bacterium | reverse complement strand
CCGTGCACGCTCGCGAAGCCCTCGAGGCGGTCGAGCGCCCCGGCGTCCTCGAACGCTTCGGCGTACAGCGCCAGAGCGACGGGCGCGCTGTAGCAGCCGGCGCAGCCGCAGGCGCTTTCCTTCGCGTCCTTCGCGTGGGGCGCGGAATCGGTCCCGAGAAAGTACTTGGGGTTGCCCGAAGTTGCGGCGGCGACGAGCGCCTGCCGGTGCGCCTCGCGCTTGAGGACGGGCAGGCAGTAGAGATGCGGGCGCAACCCGCCCGTGAACATCGCGTTGCGCGAATACAGCAGATGCTGCGGTGTGATCGTCGCGGCGACGTGCTCGGGCGCCTCGCCGACGAACTGGGCGGCATCGCGGGTCGTGATGTGCTCGAGCACGACTCGCAGTCCCGGAAAATCCCGCAGGATCGCGGCCAGCTCGCGATCGATGAACACGCGCTCGCGGTCGAATATGTCGACGCCCGGGTCGGTCACTTCGCCGTGGATCGCGAGCACGACGCCGTGCCGCTCCATTGCGGCGAGCGCAGGATAGCCGCGCGAGAGCGCGGTCAGCCCCGATTCCGAATTCGTCGTCGCGCCCGCCGGGTAGTATTTGACTGCATGCACGAATCCGCTCGCCTTCGCGCGGGCGATCTCGCCCGCCGAGGTCGTATCGGTCAGGTACAGCGTCATCAGCGGCTCGAAATCGCCGGCCGCGGGCAGCGCGGCGAGGATGCGCTTGCGATAGTCTGCAGCGGCCTGCACGGTCGTCACGGCCGGCCTGAGGTTGGGCATGACGATTGCTCGCCGAAACACACTTGCGGTTGCCGGCGCGACGGCGCGCAGTGCCGGGCCGTCGCGCAAATGAACGTGCCAGTCGTCGGGACGAGTCAGCCTGAGGGAAGAAATGGACACCGGAACTCCTTGTTTCGCCGCGATTATAGGGCGCCGCCCCGCGCCGGGGCGGTCCCCTGGCCGATGGGCCCAGAGGGTCGCTCGCGGGCGCCCGACGGGTTATAATGCCCAATTTCCCGCGGACTTCGCGCGGCGCCCGATCGCAAGGGTCGGCACCGCGTCGCTTTGACGTTACGGATGGAACGAAGCATGGCAGCCAAAACCGCAACCGCCGTCAAGAAGCAGCCCCGCGAGTTGACCGAGGAAGAGATCCTCAAGGCTCCGGAGAAGGATTACATGAACGAGGCCCAGCTCGCTTTCTTCAAGAAGCGGCTGGTGGACATCCGCGACCAGATCCTGCGCAACGCCGACGATACCGGGGAGCACCTGCGCGAGAACGAGATCACGACGGACCCGTCCGACCGCGCGACCCTCGAAGAGGAGTACACCCTGGAGCTGCGCACGCGCGACCGGGAACGCAAGCTCCTCAAGAAGGTCGAAAAATCGCTGCGGATGATCGACGACGGCTCCTACGGCTACTGCGAGGAGACCGGCGAGCCGATCGGCGTTCCGCGACTCATCGCGCGCCCGATGACGACGTTGTCGATCGAGGCCCAGGAACGCCGCGAGCGGGTTCAGAAGCTCTACGGCGACTGATCCCGCCGGACGCGGCCCGCCGCGCGAAGTGCGGGCGCGTCACCTAACGGCATCGCATGCGACGCGCCGACGATGCCGCTCTGCAGTTCCAATCCATTGATCGAAGGAGCCCGTCGATATGTTCACGCTGCCGCCTCTGCCGTATGCCGATAACGCGCTCGATCCGGTGATCACCGCGAACACGCTGTCGTTCCACTATGGCAAGCATCACAAGACCTACGTCGACAATCTGAACAACCTGGTCAAGGGCACCGACTACGAGTCGGCGACACTCGAGAAGGTGATCGCCGAGACGGCGGGCAAGCCCGACAAGGCCGGGCTGTTCAACAACTCCGCTCAGATCTGGAACCACACGTTCTACTGGAAGAGCCTCAGGGGCGGTGGCGGCGGCAAGCCGGCGGGGCGCATTGCAGCGATGATCGACTCCGATCTGGGTGGCTACGACAGTTTCCGCAAGGATTTCGCCGCCAATGCCGTTTCGCAGTTCGGTTCCGGCTGGGGCTGGCTGGTGGTCGAGGGCGGCAAGCTCAAGATCGTCAAGACCGGCAACGCCGAGGTTCCCCTCACCAAGGGCCAGACGCCGCTGCTGACGATCGACGTGTGGGAGCATGCCTACTACCTCGATTACCAGAACCGGCGGGCCGACTACGTCAATGCTGTAATCGACAAGTTGCTGAATTGGGATTTCGCCGCCGAGAACCTCGGGCGGGGCTGAACGCCGGCCGGCCGGCGGACCGGCGTACGCGACGGCCGGTCGTCCGGCCGTTGGCATCGGGACAACGGCTTCCGGACAATTTCCGGGGGAAGGGCGCCCTCGCTTGTTCGCCGCGGTCGCCGAGCCCATAATCATCATCTTTCATTCCAACGGCATACCGGTCCGGATGGCGATTTTCGGAAAGGCGTCGGCCAGGAAGTCGACGGCTGCGAAGGCGTCGAGCGGGTCCCTTTTGCCGAAGCGTCCGCACGTCGTGTCGGCGCGCGAGCTCGCGGCGCAGGCGGCGAGCCGCAGGGCGGGGAAGGCACCCGCGTACGAGCCGCTGGGGGAATCGAGCCTGCGCGGCGCGAGCATCATCGACTGGTCGACCGCGCCGGCGGCGATCGAGGTCGCGCAGGCGAACCCGGGACTGTGCGAACTCCTCGAGAACGCCGTGCTGTTGTTCGCAAGCGGCCAGGAGCGTGCGGCGCGAACCGTGCTCGAGCAGGGCGTCCAGGCCGACCCCGAGGCGCGGCAGTCGCCGCTGGCGTGGCTTGCGCTGTTCGACCTGCTGCAGCGCGCGGACGACCGGGCTGCGTTCGACCAGCTGGCGATGAGCTACCTGCTCCAGTTCGAAAGTTCCGCGCCATCGTGGGACGAGAGGGCCGCGCCCCAGCACGACGGCAAGGGCCAGGGCGGCGGCTACATCGCGATCACCGGCAAGCTTTCGGCGGGCAGCGCAATGCAGCTCGACAGCCTGAGGCGTGCGCTGGAGAAATGCGTTCCGCGGGCGAGGATCGACCTCGCCTCGGTGGCCGGCTTCGACGACGCAGGCGCCCACCTGCTCGCGCGGGAGCTTGCGCGCGCGCGTCGCCAGCGAATGGAGCTCGCGATCCAGCGGCCCGAGAAGCTCGTCGCCGCACTGGAAGCGGCCGTCGCGCAGGGCAGGTCGGGCGGCGAAGGCGCATGGCTGCTGTTGCTCGAGCTCAAGCAATGGCATCACGATCAGGCGGGTTTCGACGACCTGGCGGTCGAGTTCGCGGTCACCTTCGAGCTGTCGCCCCCGTCGTGGGAGCCTCCGCCGCGGGCGCCGCGCGCCGGCGCGGACGGGGGGGTGCCGCGCGAGCTGCCGCGCGCGTCGCCGCAAGGCCGGGCATCGCCGACGGTCCCGGACTCCGAGACCCTCGTCTGGGGCGGGGAGCTCGTGGGCCCTGCGCCGCCGCAGCTCGCGCAGCTCGAGCCATTCGCCGCGATGCGCGACGTCGTCACCATCGAGATGAGCGCCGTGGCACGCGTCGACTTCGTCTGCGCCGGTGCGCTGCTGAATTCGATCCTGCGCATCGAGGCCCAGCACAAGGCCCTGCAGATCATCGGCGCGACGCCGATCGTCCGCGCGCTGCTGCTGCTGATCGGCATCTCGCCGCGCCACTTCCTGAAGAAGGTCGAATGAGCGCAGGGCTCGCGCGGTGACCAGCGAGACGTTCCACGGGACGACGATCCTGTCGGTGCGACGCGGCGCCGCGGTCGCCCTGGGCGGCGACGGCCAGGTCACGCTCGGTCAGGTCGTGATCAAGGCGACGGCGCGGAAGGTCCGGCGCCTCTACCACGGCAGGGTGCTCGCCGGATTCGCGGGCGCGACCGCCGATGCGTTCACGCTGTTCGAGCGCTTCGAGGGCAAGCTCGAAAAACACCAGGGACATCTGACGCGCGCCGCAGTCGAACTCGCCAAGGACTGGCGCTCGGATCGCGTGCTGCGGCGGCTGGAGGCGATGCTCGCCATTGCCGATCACACGGCGTCGCTGATCGTGACCGGCAACGGCGACGTGCTGGAGCCCGAGCACGGGATCGTCGCGATCGGATCGGGTGGCGCCTACGCTCAGGCGGCGGCGCGAGCGCTGCTCGACAATACCGAGCTGCCCGCGGCCGAGGTTGTCGGCAAGTCGCTGTCGATCGCCGGGGAGATCTGCATCTACACCAACCAGCACGTGGTCGTCGAGACACTTCCGCAATGAGCGACCGGGCCGGGGTCGGTGACGTCGTCATTGCCGGTGCTGGCCTGGTCGGGCTCGCACTCGGGACCGCGCTCGCGCGCACCGGCCTGGCGGTGTCGCTGGTCGACCGCGCGCCGCTCGCCGCCACGGAAACCGACGGCTGGGACCTGCGGATCTACGCGATCAGCCCGGGAAGCGCGTCGTTCCTGCAGGCGATCGGCGCGTGGCAAGGATTGCCCTGCGAGCGCATTGCGGCGATCGAGTCGATGCGCGTCGAAGGCGACGCCGGCGCGACACTGTCGTTTTCTGCCTACGAGCTGGGCGAGCGCGCGCTCGCGTGGATCGTCGAGGAGCGGGCGCTGCGCGCCGCACTGCTGCTGCAGGCGCATGCGGCGGGCGTAGACGTCGTCGCGAGTGGACGCTTCTCGAAGCTCGCCTGGTCGGCGGGCGAGGGAACGCTGTCGCTGGAGGACGGCCGCAGCTATTCGGGCCGGCTCGTCGTCGGAGCCGATGGCATCGATTCCTGGGTGCGTCACGCCGCGGGAATCCTCGCCGAGCCGCGGGATTACGGACAGCAGGGCGTGGTCGCGAATTTCGAATGCGAACGTGCCCACCATGGATGCGCTCGGCAGTGGTTCCGCGCCGACGGCGGGGTACTCGCCTGGCTGCCGCTGCCAGGCCGACGCATTTCGATCGTCTGGTCTGCCCCCGACGCGCTGGCGCGCGAGCTCCTCGCAATGCCCGCCGCCGAGCTGCCGGCGCGGGTCGAGGCGGCAGGCGGCAGCGCCCTCGGTGCGCTGACGTCGCTGACGCCGGCGGCGGCATTCCCGCTGCGGTCGCTGCGCCTGCCGACGTCTGTCGCCCATCGGATGGCGCTCGTCGGCGACGCCGCGCACGGCGTGCACCCGCTTGCGGGACAGGGTGTTAACCTAGGCTTCGGGGACGCGCAGGCGATGGCGATGGTGCTGGCCGAGCGCGGGCCGGTCTCCGACGCCGGCGCACCGATCCTGCTCGAGCGGTTCGCCCGCCGCAGGGCGGAACCGGTGCTCGCGATGCACACGCTCACCGATGGGCTCGCGCGGATGTTCGGCGCGCGAACTCCATGGTTGCGCAAGCTGCGCAATGCAGGGCTGTCCGCGGTAGACAGCGTTCCGATCATCAAGCGCGC
The DNA here is from genome assembly GCA_035934825.1 of Casimicrobiaceae bacterium. Classification (GTDB taxonomy): domain Bacteria; phylum Pseudomonadota; class Gammaproteobacteria; order Burkholderiales; family Casimicrobiaceae; genus VBCG01. Next base: position 14,967 of record DASYXO010000036.1, on the reverse strand, counting down.
GCTGGCACAGCCAGCGCTGCGATAAATGCAGTTTCCGGAGAACCGAATGAATCGAACCGGCTGGCTGTCGCTGCTCGGAGGTGGCGCTATCGTCATCGCATCTGCGATGCCGCTCGCCTGGGCCGAAGCGCTTGCGTCGCAGGCGCCGGCAATCCAGATGTCGTCGTCGCCCGCCGATACCCCGGAGGTGGCCGCGATGCGCAAGCTGCTGGTGCAGAAGTTTCCCGGCGCCCCGATCAGCCACATCGCGAAGAGCGGCTACCTGGGCCTGTACGAGGTGATGCTAGGCGACAAGCTGATCTATACCGACCCCAAGGTCGCCCACATTTTCGTCGGCGACATCTACGACACGGCCACCCGGGAGAACCTGACCGAGTCCCGGTCGCGCAAGCTCAATCGCGTCGCCGTCGACAAGCTGCCGCTGGATCTCGCCTTCAAGCGCGTCAAGGGCGACGGCTCGCGCACGATCTATCTCTTCTCCGACGCCGATTGCCCGTATTGCCATCGCCTCGAAAAGGAGATGCAGGGCCTCGACAACGTCACCGTCTACACGTTCCTGTTCCCGATCGACCAGCTGCACCCCGACGCCGCGCGCAAGTCGAGGATACTCTGGTGCGCACCGGACCGGGCCAAGGCCTGGGATGCCTATTTCGCGACGGGCAAGCTTCCCGACAACGCGGGTGATTGCGGGAATCCGGTCGCGAAGACGCAGGCGCTCGGTGCGTCGTTGCACATCAATGCGACGCCGACGCTGATCTTCGCCGACGGCACGATGATCCCGGGTGCGCTGCCGCTGCCGGACTTGCAGAGGGAGCTGGCAAGCGCCCAGGCCGACCTCAAGAAGGGCGGCGGGCAGAAGTAGCGGACGCCGGCCGGATCGGCGCGCCTGCCGCCGTGGCCGCGGCACGCGTGCGCGCGGGACGCGGCCAGCCAGCATCGATGCACAGCGCGATCGTCACCGGAGTGTCGAGAGGACTGGGCGAGGCGCTCGCCCGCCTTTTGCTCGAGCGCGGCTTTCGCGTCGTCGGGGTCGGGCGCAGATCGTCGCCGCAGCTTGCAGGCGGCGGCTATCGCTTCGTTGCCTGCGACCTCGGCGACGTCGCGGCGATCGACGCCGCGCTGGATGGTCCTTTCGCCGATCTCGCGGCGGCGAAGCCCGAGAGCGTGTGCCTGGTCAACAACGCGGCCGTTGCCGACCCGGTCGGGGTGATCGGGCATCTGGAGGCGGCCGACATCGAAGCGTCGCTTGCCGTCAACCTCGCGGGTCCGATCGTCGTCGCCAATCGGTTCTGCGACGTGTTCGTGGATCACGTGCCACGGTCGCGCGTCATCAATGTCTCGTCGGGCGCGGCGCAATCCGCCATTCCCGGCGGGGCGCTGTACTCGATCGCCAAGGCCGGACTCGAGATGCTCACGCGAGCGCTCGCTGCCGAGCACACCTCGCCGGGATTTCGTGCGATCACGCTGCGGCCGGGCATCATCGATACCCAGATGCAGACGTTCATGCGTTCGCAATCCTCCGAACGGCTTCCGAATGTCGCGATGTTCCGGGATTTCCACGCGTCGGGGCGGCTGGTGAAGGCCGACGTTGCTGCCGCGAGGATCGTCGATCGGCTCGTGCTCGCCGATGTCGAGCACGGACGCACCTACAGCTACGCAGAGCTCTGACGGACGGCGCCACCGCGCGCCGCAGGGTCCGCCGCATCCTCCGGCGTCGCGACGTGGTCGAACAGCAGTGTCGTTGCACCGGTCATCGCAATGGCGGCCGAAGGAGAATGCGGTAGCCGAGGATGGCACCCGGCGGACCCGCTTCCCAGGTCAGGCAGTAGTCGTGCGCGATCAGGGTCTCGTAGGTGCCGCTTGCCGATGTCGACGGCCCGCGGACGATGGGCATCAGCACGTCGTTGCCCTCGCGGTAGCCGATGTCGAAGCCCAGCGGCGCGCTGCTGTCGTACTGATAGTCGAGACGGTCGCCCGGCGCGAGCCGGGTGCACTCCGAGTGCGTTCCGTAGGGCGCGATGACCACCCGCGGGACCACCCGCGGGACGCCGGGAATGATCGTCGGCGTCGATGCGCACCCACAGAGCGCAAGCGACAGCAGTGCGAGCTTCGCCCGGCGCGGGCGCGTGATCACCGGGCCGGCCCGATCGCACGGCGAACTCGCGGCCGCTCGATCTTCCAGTCTTCCGCGAGCATCGCGTAGCGCACGTGGTCGCGCCAGCGACCGGCAATCTTGACGTAGCGGCGCGAGTAGCCTTCGCGCGTGAATCCGATGCGCTCGAGCAAGGCGAGCGAGCGAACGTTTCCGGGCTGGACGTTCGCCTCGATCCGGTGCAGCCTCAACTGGCGAAACGCGATGTCCAGCGCCAGCGCGAAGCCCTCGGTCATGTACCCGGCCCCGACCAGCGGCACGAATCCGTAGTAGCCGACGTAAGCGCTACGGAAGACGCCGCGAACGATTTCCGAGAAATTGAGCACCCCAGCAAGGGCATCGTCGTCGTTGCGCATGACCAGGAATCCGACGTGGATCGGCGATGCGTTGGCCGGACGGTAGCGCGCGACATACGCCGCATACGCGGCCGGCGTTTCGGGCGCGCGGACCCAGGATCCGTGCAGGGCACGAGACGCTCGCGCGCTCGCGATGAAGTGCTGCTGATCGACGCGTTTCGGGGGCCGGAGGTAGACCCGGTTTCCGGCGAGCGTCGCCCGCTTGGGGCGCGTTGGCATAATGGACATTTTATCGCGACGGGACGCAGCGGATGAGCGCTTGGATCGAGGGCCGCGTGGCAGGCTGCCGGCGGTGGACGCAGAGCCTGTGCTCACTGCAGGTCGACGCCCCGGCACTGACCTTCACCGCGGGCCAGTTTGCAAGGCTCGCCCTGCCCGCGCCACCCGGTTCGAAGGAAGCGATGATCGGGCGCCCCTATTCATTCGTGAATCCCCCATCGTTTCAGCCCCACGAGTTCTACTTCATCGTCCTACCGGAAGGACCCCTGTCGCCCAGGCTCGCCGTGCTGAACCCCGGCGAGAGCGTCTGGCTCGCCCCGCGGGCCAACGGATTCTTCAGCATTTCGGAGACTGCGCAGGCCGAGTCGCTGTGGTGCCTGTCGACGGGAACCGGCATCGGACCGTTCCTGTCGATGCTGCGCACCGACGACCCGTGGGCGAAGTTCGGGCGCGTCGTGCTCGTGCATTCCGTGCGCCATGCGGAAGAGCTCACTTATCGCGCCGAGATCGCCGGAATCGAGCGGACCCGGGCCGGCGCGTTGCACTACGTCCCGATGGTGAGCCGGGAGGGCGCCCGGGACGCGCTCGCGGGCCGGATCCCGCAGGCGATCGAGGACGGCCGGCTCGAGGGCCGTGTCGGCCTTTCACTGACGCCCGAGAATGCCCACGCGATGCTCTGCGGCAATCCCGCGATGGTCGAGGATGTGCAGAAGGTGCTCGCGACCCGGGGCATGCGCCGGCACCGGCGCAAGGAGCCCGGGCACGTCACGCTCGAGACTTACTGGTAGCGCGTCAGTCCCCCAGCGCGCGCGTCACGATCTCGCCTGCATCGCGCGACAGCCGCGGCGTGCGCGCGATGCGCTCCAGCGACCGCTGCATCAGGCTGCGCCGCGGCTCGGCAAAGCGCTTCCACAGGTTGAACGCGCCCGCGAGCATCGCCGCGAGCTGCGGGTTCGCCGCATCGAGCGCGCGCACCTGATCGGCGACGAACCCGTAGCCCGATCCATCGCTCGCGTGGAACCGGGGGAAGTTTCCCAGCGCGAATGCGCCGACGAGCGCGCGCACCCGGTTCGGATTGAGGGCATTGAAGCGTGGGTGCCCGACCAGCGCCTGCACGCGCTGCAGCGTATCGGGCCGCAGCGATCGGGCCTGCAGCGTGAACCATTTGTCGAGCGCCAGCGGCTCGTCGCGCCACCGGGTCTCGAACCGCGCGTACACCGCGTCGCGGACGACCGCCTCGCTGTCACGTAGCGCGGCGAGTGCCCCGAGCGCGTCGGTCATGTTCGCGGCGGCGTCGTAATGTCCGAGGATGAGCCCGTGGGCCGCGCGATCGTCGAGCGTTCCCAGGTAGGACAGCGCGAGGTTCGCCAGGCTGCGCGGTCCTGCCTGCTCCGGCGTCGGCCGGTAGGGGCCACGCGGCAGGTGGCGGGCGTAGGCGCGCTCGAACGCCCCACGATGAGTCGCGGCGAGCGTTTTCCTGGCGAATTGCCAACCGGCGACGACGCCCTCGACGTCGATCGTCGGTTCCAGCATCGCGACGTACGCGGGGTCGGGAAGCGCGAGCGCGGGCGCGAGCAGCGCCGGGTCGCTCACGGTGTCGGCAAGCAATGCAGCGACCAGGCCCGACAGTGCCGGCGGCAGCGCTGTAGGCACGCCGTTGCGCCGCGCCCGCGCAAGCGCGAGCACGGCACCGGTGAACGAACGCTGTGCGGCATCCCAGCGATTGACCGCGTCGCTGTCGTGCGCTGCGAGCAGCGCCAGCTCGTCGTCCCGGTAGTCGTACTCGACCCGTACCGGCGCCGAGAAGCCGCGGAACAGCGATGGCACGGGTCTCGCCGGTACGTCGACGAACTCGAAGACCTGCGCTGCCGACCTGAGCTCGAGCACGCGGGTGGTGCCTTGCGCCGCGGCCTCGCCCGCGAGTCTCAGCGGGATGTCGCGGCCGTCGGGTCCGAGGAGCCCGAGCGCGAGCGGAATGTGCAGCGGGAGTCGGGCGGGACCGGATCCCCGCGACGGCAGGCTCTGCGAGACCTCGAGCGTCCAGCGGCGGGTGACGGGGTCGTAGCGGCCGGCGGTGGTGACAACGGGCGTGCCGGCTTCCGAATACCAGCGACGGAACTGCGACAGGTCAACGCCCGAAGCATCCTGCAGCGCCTGGACGAAGTCGTCGCAGGTGACCGCCTGCCCGTCGTGGCGCGCGAAATAGAGATCCATGCCGCGCCGGAAGCGCTCGGGCCCCAGCAGCGTGTGCTGCATGCGGATCACCTCGGCGCCCTTCTCGTACACGGTCGCCGTGTAGAAGTTGTTGATCTCGCGATACTCGTCGGGCCGCACCGGATGGGCCATCGGCCCCGCGTCCTCGGTGAACTGGCGCCGGCGCAGGTACTCGACCGCGCCGATGCGCTCGACCGCGCGCGAGCCCATGTCGCTCGAGAATTCCTGGTCGCGGAACACCGTCAGACCTTCCTTCAGCGACAACTGGAACCAGTCGCGGCAGGTGATGCGATTGCCGGTCCAATTGTGGAAGTACTCGTGCCCGATGATGCCCTCGATGGCATTGAAGTCGGCATCCGTCGCCGTCGCGGGGTCGGCAAGCACCATCGCGCTGTTGAAGATGTTGAGGCCTTTGTTCTCCATCGCACCCATGTTGAAATCGTCGGCGCAGAAGATCATGAAGGTGTCGAGATCGTACGCGCGCCCATAGCGCTCTTCGTCCCAGCGCATCGCGTGCTTCAGGCTTTCCATCGCGTGATGGCAGCGTGGCAGGTTGGCCGGCGTCGAGTGGATGCGCAGCGCGACCTTGCGGCCGTCCATGGTCGTGAAGCTGTCTTCCAGCACGCCGAGCTCCCCCGCTACCAGCGCGAACAGGTAGCTGGGTTTCGGGTACGGATCTTCCCAGGTGGCGAAATGGCGACCGTCCGCGAGCGGTCCGGCCGCGACGCGATTGCCGTTGGACAGGAGCTGCGGATAGCGCGCACGGTCGGCGCGCAGCGTCACCCGGTAGCGCGCGAGCACGTCGGGACGGTCCGGGAAGTAGGTGATTCGCCGGAAACCTTCCGGCTCACACTGCGTGCAGAACACGCCGGACGACACGTAAAGTCCTTCGAGGGCGACGTTCCTGGCCGGTGCAATGCGCGAGCTCACCGATAGCGTGCCGACCTCGGGAGGATTCGCGATCGTCAGTGTTCCAGGGCCGAAGACGACCTCGTCCGGCGCCAGCGCCCGGCCATCGAGCGTCACTTCGACGTCGTCCTGCTGTTCGCCGTCGAGGACCAGCGGGGCTGCGCGGTCCTGGTCTGCCGCGCCGGGATTGCGACGAAACTCGAACGTCGCTCGAACCCGGGTCGCCTCCGGGTCGAGGTCGCATTCCAGCTCGAGGGCGGCGACGAGAAAGGCCGGGGCGCGGTAATCGAGCCGCCGCCTGGGCGAAATCGCCCCGTCGCGGGGCAGCATGGGCGCCATCAGGTCTCGGCCATCGGTCTAGTTCACGCCGAGCAGCTCGACGTCGAAGATCAGTGCCGAATCGGGAGGAATGACGCCGCCGGCGCCTCGCTCGCCATAGCCGAGCCGCGCCGGAATCACGAGGGTTCGCTGGCCGCCCACCCGCATGCCCGCCACGCCTTCGTCCCATCCCTTGATCACCCGGCCGGCGCCGAGGACGAACGAGAACGGGGTTCCCCGGTCGTGCGAACTGTCGAACCGGGCACCGTGCATATCCGGCTTCGAACTGTCGTGGAGCCACCCTGTGTAGTGAACGCTGACCGCGTTGCCGCCGACTGCTTCGTCGCCAGTGCCTTGTTTAACATCGATTTTTTGCAATTCCAATATTGTGGCATCCAACTTGCTACTCCCTCGCGTATTGGAAATGGAAGGCGTGCCCGCTGCCGCGAATCGGCAGTCGCATGCCCGGACTGCTGCGCACGCCGCGAACGCGTTGAAGCGCGCGCACATGCCGGGAAACCCGCGGGAGAGACTCGATGGGCATCAGCCGGACTCGGCGCAGGAACTCGCGCTCACGCGAACGCGAGCCCGCACACGCTTTCCACCTTTCACCGCGACGCAGCGATGCGTCACATTCTATCCGACGCCGCTGACCTGTCCTCGACGATGTTCGCATTTCTGACACCCGGTGTCCGGGGCGGTGCCGATCCGATGGCGTCGGCGAAATCCGCCGCCGCGTGGCTCACCGACCTCCCTTCGCTCGACATCGTTGCGCGGCAGCAGCTGGTGCTGCGCGCGTTCGACGGCATGCGCCAGTCGCCTCGCCCGTTCGATGCCGCACGTGTGCAGGCATTGCTGCACGTCGATGCGGCGCTGGGCGGCGATCGCCGCAAGCTGTTCAAGCAGTACGTCGAGACCCTCGATTCCACGCCAAAGGTGGCGGAGCGCGTCTGGCAGGCCAGCTTCGACCTCGCGCAGGCTTTCATCGGCGCCTATCAGACGGCGATCGAAACCGCCCTGGTTCCGTCGTCCTATGCGCGCTCCAAGCCGCAGTTGCCGGTGCTGTTCGCGCGGCTCATCCACTACTACGGGACCGACGCGAAGCTGCGCGTGTCCCGTCACGAGCACTGGATTCCCGCCAAATGGGTCGAGCTGCACCGGGCCTACCTGCGCGCGACCGAACTCGGGCTCGAGCGCGTCCCGACGCAGCCGGAGAACGTGGCAGGTGCCGGCACGCAGTGGACGGTCGAGCAGGAATACGCCTACGTGCTGCTCGTCCACCAGCTCAACACCGGGAACCTGTCCGCCGGAAACCTCGATTGGGTGCTCACGCAGTTCCGCGCGTGGAGCCGGCGCCTCGAGCTCGTGGCCATGCCCAAGTCGATGGAAGGCTTCTTCATCGACGTCGCCGGGCGGACGGGTCTGGTGCGGCGCACCGGGCAGGATTCCGGTGCCATGCTGCGCTATCTCGACACCACGCCGCTGTGCGACCAGCTCGACATGACGCTGGCGGCATTGCGCCATTCCGAAGCAACCGACCAGGGGCCGGTCAGTGCGGTCAACCAGCAGCGCGCGATGATCCTCGAAAAGGCGCGCCCAGCCATCGCGCCGAACCTCAACCTCGACATGCGGCGTGATCCGCGCATTTCGTGCATCCATGCCGCGCGCGTGCGCATCGGGCTGGCGCGCATCCTGAAAGAGCTGTCGACGCAGGAAACCGCCGCGACTGCCGAGGCGCAGATCGAGGACACCCGGTCCGGCGAGCAGATCGAGGTGTATGCCGTTGCCGGCGCGGCACGGCCGCAGCAGCGCGGCGGCAACGAAAGCGACACGCTGTCGGTGAGCCTCGCGCAGTTCCCCGAGTCGCTCTGGCAGGTGAAGGACCGAAGCGTGGCGGGCTTGCGAATCTGCGCGAGCGGCGGCGTCGGGCAGACACTGATGCTCGGTGCGCTCGCGGCGGTGCGCGAATCGATCAGGCGTCAATGGGCGCTCGGTGTCGTGCGCCGCGTGAACAAGATGTCGAACGACGAGGTCGAGGCGGGATTGTCGGTGATCGCCGAACGGGTCGTCGCCGTCGGGCTCTATACATTGCGCGGATCGCGGGACAACCTGGGCATCGAGGTCAACGGCGTCGACGCGCTGTCGCTGGGGCCGCGCTTCGACGGCCTGTACCTGCCACCGCCTTCGCGCCCCGACAAGCCGCTCACCGTCAAGTCGGTGATCATCCCGACGCCGGAATACGCCGAGGGGCGCAAGCTCATGCTGGCCACTGCGCACTCGATCTACACGGTGGCGCTGCGACAGCTCGTCGAGCAGCGCGCGGACTGGAGCTGGGTGGCGATCCAGGTCGTCGAGAAGCAGGCCAGGAACTGACGCCGATCACCGGTCGTGCGGCCTGAATCTGAGCCGCAGCCTGCGCTCGAACAGATCCGGCGTCGCGGGCTTGGGCAACGGCGAGGACTTGAGGATCGCGCGCTGTACCGCGTCGTCGTAAGCCGGCACGCCACTCGATGTCCTCAGCTGCACGTCGATGATCTCTCCGGTCGGCAGCTGGACGACGTCGAACACCGCCTCGGGGTTGCCCGGGATGTCCGGGGGCACGATGACGTTGCTCCTGATCCTGCTGCGGATACGGTCGATCCAGTCCGCCTCGGCCTTGTTGCGTGCGTCCGACGCCGCGGCCCGCTCGGCCCGAGCCTGTGCTTCGCGCTCGGCCTGCGCGCGCATCTGCGATTCGCGTTCGGCCTGCGCGCGCATCTGCGCATCGAGCTCGGCCTGTGAGCGCAGCTGCGACTCGCGCTGCGCCTGTGCGCGCATCGCCTGCACCGCGCGCGCCTGCTGCTCCGCGAGCTTGTTCGCCTCGGCATCCTTGCGCGCCTGCTCCTTCTGGAGGCGGTCGCGCTCGGCGGCCTCCTGCTGCTTCTGCAGCGCTGCCTGCTTGGCTTTGAGCGCGATGTCGGCTTCACGCTGATCGGGCTTCTCGGCGACCGGTGCCGGCGGCTTGGGAACCGGCGGCACGGGCCTCGGCACCGGCGGGGTTTGCGGCTCGGGCTGTGGCTGTGGCTTGGGCGGTACCGGAGTGGGGGCGACTTTGGCCGGCGGCGCGTACAACTCCGCGGTTACCGCAGGCGGCGCGCGGTTCTGCCACGACACCGAGAACACCAGCACCGCGACGAACAGCAGGTTGACGACCAGCGCCAGGACCAGCGCGGTCCACTTGCCCCGCACGCGGCCGGCACGTCCTGGGCGGCCGTCGGCGGCGGTCACCGTGCGGCCGGCCGGCACGCGGCTCACGGCGAAGGCCGGGCGAGCAGCCCGACCTTCTTGACGCCGCCGCGCTGCAGGCGGTCGAGGATGCCGATCACGTCCTCGTAGCGCGCGCCCTTGTCGGCCTCGATGACCACCGGCTGGTCGCGGCCGTCCTGGATCGCGCGAACCTCGCCGACGAGATTGTCGAGGCTGACGCGCCTGATGCGCGCGTTGGGGGTGGACTGGTCGTGCAGCGAAATCGACTTGTCGCGGTTGAGCCGCAGCTGCAGCGGATTGACCGGCGGCTGGAGCTTGGTCCCCACCGACGGCAGCTCGATCTCGCCGGGTGCGACCAGCGGCGCGGTGATCATGAAGATCACGAGCAGGACCAGCATCACGTCGATGTAGGGCACGACGTTGATCTGGTTGACGGTCTTGCGTGGGCGGCGCATGGCGTCAGGTGACAGGGGACAGGTGACAGGTGACAGGTGACAGGGAACGGAGGCGTCAGCCCTGGCGCTGAAGGATGTTCGAGAATTCCTCGATGAAACTCTCGTAGCGCACGGCGAGGCGGTCGACGTCGTGCGTGAATCGGTTGTACGCGACGAAGGCAGGGATCGCGGCGAACAGGCCGATCGCGGTGGCGATCAGTGCCTCGGCAATGCCGGGGGCGACGTTCGCGAGCGTGGCCTGGCTCACGTTCTCGAGGCCTCGGAATGCGTTCATGATCCCCCAGACCGTTCCGAAGAGCCCGATGTACGGTGACACCGACCCCACGGTCGCGAGGCCCGACAGATGGGCTTCGATCGCGTCGATTTCGCGCTGGTAGGCGGCCCGCATCGCGCGTCGCGCGGCGTCGAGCGTGACCGGCGAGGGACTTCCCTGGCGGCGGTGCTTGGAGAACTCGCGGAAGCCCGCGGCGAAGATATGCTCGAGACCGCCGCCGACGCGCGATTCCCCCGCCTGCCGGAACAGGACGTTGAGGTCGCCGCCCTTCCAGAACTCGTCCTCGAACGCCTCGGTCTCGCGCGCGGCGCGCTTCAGCTGGAAGATCTTCAGGAAGATCTGCCACCAGGACCACAGCGACAGCGCGGCGAGCAGGGCGATGATCCCCTGCACGATCACCGAGGCATGGACGATCAGCGTGAGGAAGGAGAGATCGGTGTGGACGTTCACGGGGATTCCTGTTCGGTGGATTCCGTCCGTTCGGCAACGCGCCGCGACGGCCGTCGTTCGCGTCGCACCGCCATCGCGCCGGTCTTCAGGATGGCCGCAAGCGGCGCGGGGATGCGGGTCGGCCGCCAGCGCGCGGTGTCGAGGCAGGCGAGGGTGATGCGCGCGGTCGCGAGTTCCGTCGCGTCACGCAACACGCTCTGCTCGAGGGTCATCCTGCTCGCGCCACGGTCGAGCACTTCGACCGTGGCCTCGAGCCTGTCGTTCAGTCGCGCGGGGAGCAGGAAGTCGATGTCGGCATGCCGCACGACGAAAGCGACGAGGTGGTCGCGCTCGAACGCGGCCAGCGGGAAGCCGAGCGCCTCGAGCCACTCGGTGCGGGCGCGCTCCATGAATTTCAGGTAGTTCGCGTAATACACGACGCCAGCGGCGTCGGTGTCCTCGTAATAGACGCGGACCTTGACCGAGAAGCCTGCGCGCGCCGTGGACGCTCCTTGCACCGTCATGGGCCCGGGAACAGGTCGGTCGCCCCCGCTGCAGGCGAGGCAAGGCCGAAATGGCGGTACGCGAGCGCGGTCGCAATCCGTCCGCGCGACGTGCGCTGGAGGAAGCCCTGCTGGATCAGGAATGGCTCGAGCACGTCCTCGATCGTGTCGCGTTCCTCCCCGATCGCGGCGGCGAGATTGTCGATCCCGACGGGTCCGCCCGCGAACTTCTCGAGCACCGTGGCGAGCAGCTTGCGGTCCATGACATCGAGCCCCGACGCGTCGACGTCGAGCATCGAAAGCGCGGCGTCCGCGACCTCCCGCGAGACGTCGCCTTCGGCTCTCACTTCGGCGAAATCGCGCACCCGGCGCAGCAGGCGATTGGCGATCCGCGGCGTGCCGCGCGAGCGCCGCGCGATCTCCAACGCGCCCTCGGGTGCAATCGCGATCGAAAGCAGCAGCGCCGAGCGGGCGACGATCCGCGTCAATTCGGGGGCCGAGTAGAATTCGAGGCGCGCGACGATCCCGAAGCGGTCGCGTAGCGGATTGGTCAGCATCCCGGCACGCGTCGTCGCGCCGACCAGCGTGAATGGCGGCAGGTCGATCTTCACGCTGCGCGCGGCCGGGCCCTCGCCGATCATGATGTCGATCTGGAAATCCTCGAGCGCGGGGTACAGGATCTCCTCGACGACCGGCGACAGGCGGTGGATCTCGTCGATGAACAGCACGTCGCGCGGCTCGAGATTGGTGAGTATCGCGGCGAGGTCGCCCGGGCGCTCGAGCACCGGGCCCGAGGTCTGGCGCAGGTTGACGCCGAGCTCGTGGGCGAGGATGTGGGACAGCGTGGTCTTGCCCAGTCCCGGCGGTCCGAACAGCAGGACGTGGTCGAGCGCGTCGCCGCGGCGTCGCGCAGCCTCGATGAAGATCGACAGCTGGTCGCGGATCTTCTCCTGCCCGACGTAGTCGGCGAGCCTGCGCGGACGCAGTGCACGCTCGAGGGCGTCCTCCTGCGTCCCGGCACTCGCGCCCTCGACGATGCGCGTCAGCGCGTCGCTTTCGATCGCCATCGGGACTTCATCCTTTCGCCAGCAGCTTGAGCGCCTGCTTGATGCCATCGGCCACCGCGGCCTCCACCGGGAGCTGCCTGACGGCCGCCACCGCTTCGCGTTCGCTGTATCCGAGCGCGAGCAGTGCGTTCATGATATCCGAGGTGTTCGGTGCCACGCGATTGACCCCCACTGCGTGTGTCAGGTCCGCGCCAAGCTTGTCCTTCAGCTCCAGCATCAGGCGCTCTGCGGTCTTCCTGCCGATTCCCGGGACCCGCGTGAGGCGCCCGGTCTCCTGCAGCGTCACCGCCTGAGCAAGCTCGGCGACCGAAAGCCCCGACAGCACCGACAGCGCGATCTTGGCCCCGATGCCCGTCACCTTGATCAGCTGGCGAAATGCCCGCCGCTCGCCTTCGGTGCCGAAGCCGTAGAGCAGCTGCGCGTCCTCGCGCACGACGAGGTGGGTGTGGAGCGTGATCCGCTCGCCGATCACCGGCAGGTTGTAGTAGGTGCTCATGGGGACGTCGACCTCGTAGGCGACGCCGTGCACGTCGAGCAGGAGTTGCGGCGGATTCTTCTCGACGAGGATGCCGGAGAGGCGGCCGATCATGGTGCCGGATTCTACAGGGACAGCAGGCGGCCGCCGCGCACCCGGTACCCGCCCCTTGCGAGACCGCCCAGCCCGGTCGATGCATGGGCGTGGCAGATGGCGGTCGCGAGCGCATCGGCGGCATCGGCTGCCGGCGTTCCGGGGAGCAGCAGCAGGCGCCTGACCATCGCCTGCACCTGCGTCTTTTGCGCGCGTCCTACGCCCACGACCGCCTGCTTGACCTGGCCGGCGGTGTACTCGGTCACCGGCAGTCCGGCCAGCACCGCGGCTGCGATCGCCGCGCCGCGCGCCTGGCCCAGCAACAGCGTCGAATTCGGATTGACGTTGACGAACACCTTCTCGACGGCCACTTCGGTCGGCCGCTGCTCGGCGATCACATGCGCGAGGTCGCACACGATGACGCCGAGGCGGATCGGCAGGCTCGTTCCTGTCGCGCGAATGCAGCCGCTGGTCACATAGACGAGCTTGCCGCCACGGGCATCGAGGATGCCGAAGCCGGTCACCCGGAGGCCCGGGTCGATGCCGAGGATGCGGCGCGTTGCCGGTTGCAGCGCGTCGCCGGTCGATAGCGGACGTCGCCCGGGGGTCATGCCGGTCGGCGTCACGCCGGGCTGCCGGCGGTCACGGGCGGCGATTCATGGCCGGTCGATGACCGCGGACGTGTAGACGTCCTGCACGTCGTCGATCGCCTCGAGCGCGTCGAGGAGCTTCTGCATCCGCTGCCCGTCGTCGCCGGTCAGCGCGATCTCGTTTTGCGGCTGCATCACGACCTCGGCGAGCTCGGGCTTCAGCCCGGCTTTGGCCAGCGCCTCCTTGACTGCGATGAAATCGTAGGGGCCCGTCGTCACCTCGATGCTGCCGTCGTCGTCGGTCTGAACATCCTCCGCGCCGGCCTCGATCGCCGCTTCCATCACCTTGCCTTCGTCGGTGCCCGGAGCGAACACGATCTGGCCGCAATGCTTGAACAGGAACGCGACCGAGCCGTCGGTGCCGAGGTTGCCGCCGTGCTTGGAGAACGCGTGGCGGACGTCGGCGACGGTGCGCGTGCGGTTGTCGGTCATGCAATCGACGATGACCGCGGCGCCGCCGATGCCGTAGCCTTCGTAGCGAATCTCCTCGTAATTGGCGCCCTCGAGGCCGCCACAGCCGCGCTTGATCGCGCGCTCGATCGTGTCCTTGGGCAGGTTCTGGTCCATCGCCTTGTCCATCGCGAGGCGCAGTCGCGGGTTGGCCGACGCGTCGCCTCCGCCGAGTCGCGCGGCGACGGTGATCTCCTTGATGAGGCGGGTGAAGATCTTGCCACGCTTCGCATCGGTCGCGGCCTTCTTGTGCTTGATGTTCGCCCACTTGCTGTGGCCCGCCATGGTCGTGCATCCCCGGGTTCGATACGCGGATTATAGGTGCTCGCCGGCGGCGTCCTCCTGCAGGATTCGCGGGGGTCGGCGGGCTGCGCGAACCGCCGGGCCGGCGCGGTCCCGGATTCACGACGCCTCGAGCACTCCCTGCTTTTCGAGGAACTGCGCAAGCGTCGCGAGCCTGACTTCGGCGTCGTTGATCTCCAGCATGCTCTGCTTGATCGTGAGCGGCAGCGGCAGCAGCTCGGCGAGCCGGTAGCCGACCCACGATGCGTCGCCGTAGTGGGTCTCGGCGGGGAAATTCTCCACACCGATGCGCTCGGCGATCAGGTCGAGCAGGCGGATGAGCGGTGCATGGCGCTCGGGCAACGGACGGGCCGGCTCCGGCGCGATCGGCGAGACCTCCGCGGTCACCCGTCCGGACGCCGAGGTCGCATGGCGCTGGACGCGAAAGCGGGCATTGCCCCGGGCCACCACGTGCAGGATGCCGGTATGAGGCATGTCGAAATCGACGATGTTCGCGAGCGTTCCGATCTCCGCGAAGCGGGCGGCGGGCGCGCCGGGGCGCGCGACTTCGTCGCCCTGGGTGATCAGGCAGACGCCGAACGGCGTCCCGTCGCGCATGCACGCCGTCGTCATTTCGATGTAGCGCTGCTCGAAGACCTTGAGGGACAGGAGACCGCCGGGAAACAGCACGGTGCGCAAGGGGAACAGAGGCAACGCCGATGGCTCCCGGGCACTGCCGCCCCGCTGCGGGAACATCAGGCGCTCTGCGTGGGCGGAGCTGCGCCACGCTGCTCGCCCCAGCGCGGCATCAGCGCGTTGGAAACGCCGACGTGGTCGAGAATGCGCGCCACGACAAAATCCACCAGATCGGCGAT
>DASYXO010000389.1:0-2488 GCA_035934825.1 Casimicrobiaceae bacterium | reverse complement strand
GGAAGATCGTGCACGCGGACGATCCCACGATCTTCGTCCGGACCTGGAACGATGCGCTGCCCGCCGTGCCGGGCGCCGATGCGCTGGTCACCAAGTGGACGCGCATCCTCGCGGTGCGCGCGACCGTGCAGAAGGAGCTGGAAGCGGTTCGCCAGGCCGGCGCGATCGGGTCGTCGCTGCAGGCGGAAGTCGACATCATCGCAGGCTTCGACGATTACACTGCGCTCGCATCGCTGGCCGACGATCTGCGCTTCGTGCTGATCACCTCCGCCGCCGGCGTGCGTCGAGGCGATGCGCTGTCGATCACGGTGGCGTCCAGCGGGCACCCGAAATGCGATCGCTGCTGGCACTGGCGCGCCGACGTGGGGAGCGACGCCAGGCATCCGGGCCTGTGCGGTCGCTGTTTGTCGAACCTCTACGGCGCGGGTGAAGCGCGCCGCTACGCGTGAGCGGCAGGCTCGCCCCGGCCTGCGCTTCGCGCTCGCGACCGGGGCCGCGGACGTGACCGGCGCGGGCCTCGCCGCGGGATCCCGCGGACTCGCCTGGCTGTGGCTGTCGGCCGCAGTGATCGCGCTCGACCAGGCGAGCAAGCACCTGATCCTCGCCGCGTTCCATCCGGGCCAGGAGCTCGCGCTCGCGCCGTTCATGAGCCTCGTGCTGGCATTCAACTCCGGCGCCGCATTCAGCTTTCTCGCCGGCGCGGCCGGCTGGCAGCGCTGGCTGTTCGCGGCGATCGCGATCGCCGCCTGCGTGCTCATGGTGTGGCTGCTGCGGCGCGGTGGCAGCGCGCTGTTCTGCGCGAGCCTCGCGCTGATCGTCGGTGGGGCGCTCGGCAACCTCTGGGATCGCCTCACGCTCGGACTCGTCGTCGACTTCCTGCTGTTCCACTACCGGCACTGGTACTACCCCGCGTTCAATGTCGCCGACAGCGCCATCAGCATCGGGGCGCTGGCGCTGATCGTCGACAGCTTGAGAGGCGGACGCTCGGCCGCGGCGCGCCATCCCGCGGGAGATCGCTGACATGGACGTGCTGCTTGCCAATCCGCGCGGCTTCTGTGCGGGTGTCGACCGAGCCATCGCCATCGTCCTGCAGGCGCTCGCGCAGCACGGTGCGCCGATCTACGTGCGCCACGAAGTCGTGCACAACCGCTATGTCGTCGACGATCTTCGCCGCAAGGGCGCCATCTTCGTCGAGCTGCTCGACGACATTCCGGAGGGCGCGACCGTCGTGTTCAGCGCCCACGGCGTTCCACGCTCGGTGCGCGACCAGGCTGCGGCGCGCGGCCTGAGGGTCTTCGACGCCACCTGTCCTCTGGTGACCAAGGTCCACGTCGAGATCGCCAAGATGCACGAGCAGGGCCGCGAGATTGTCATGATCGGTCACGCCGGCCATCCCGAGGTCGAAGGCACGATGGGGCAATGCGATGGCGGCGTCTACCTGGTCGAGACGCCCGAGGACGTTGCGCAGCTGTCGGTGCGCGATCCTGCGCAGCTTGCCTACGTCACGCAGACGACGCTGTCGGTCGATGATGCCGCGACGGTGGTCGCCGCGCTGAAGCAGCGGTTTCCCGACATCGTGGGGCCCAAGCGCGACGACATCTGCTACGCGACGCAGAACCGGCAGGACGCGGTCAGGACGCTGAGTCCCGGCGTCGACGTTCTGATCGTCGTCGGCAGTCCCAACAGCTCGAACTCGAACCGATTGCGCGAAGTGGCCGCGCATCGCGGCATCCCCGCGTACATGGTCGACAGCGCCGGCGAATTGCAGGAGGCGTGGGTCGCCGGCCGGCACCGTGTCGGCGTCACCGCCGGAGCGTCGGCGCCCGAGCTCCTGGTGCAGCAGGTCGTCCAGCGCCTTGCGGCAATGGGCGCGACCTCGGTGTCGGAGCTTCCCGGAACGGTCGAGCATGTCGTGTTCCCGATGCCGCGGGGACTCCACGCCGGCACGTCCGGCAAGGCGCCGGAGACGGGCCCCGCCGCCTAGAGGCGCATCGTCAGCCGCGGATGCGAAGCGCAGGCGCGGCTGTCACGCGCCGGCGCCGCCTGCGCGCCCACGGCGTTCGGCACCGAACCAGCGGAGCACGGCCACGAACGCGGTTGCCGCGATCGCACAGGCGGTCGCGGCGACGATCGCATGCCGTCCGCGTTCGGCGAAGGCGCGTACCAGTCCCTCGGCCGCATAGAAAGGCAGCAGCAACGAGAGCCACTGGCGCGGCCTGCGCGCCCCGCGTGCCAGGCCGGGGAGCAGCATCGCCAGCGGGAGCGCCTTCAGCGCGAGCCACGATCCGCGCGGCGTCAACGGCGCCAGGGCGAGTTCCCAGAGCAATTCGAGCAGGGTCAGCGCAACCGTCGCGGCGACGGCCGCGCGCGCGCTGGCGGCGATCGGCGGTGCAGGATTCATGCGCGGTCAGCGGACCGGCACGAACTCGTAGAGATCGAAACCTGGGCCCTGCTCGACCCGCTTGGTCAAAACTGCGAATCCGGTCGC
>DASYXO010000027.1:0-2591 GCA_035934825.1 Casimicrobiaceae bacterium | reverse complement strand
CGAGTCGTGCCACGACCAGAGCGACACGAATCGCAGCGCGGGATCGAGCCGCTCGCGCGCGAGCGCCGCCAGCCACCGGCTGCCGGGCCGCAGTTGCGCCAGCGACGTCCCGGGGAACAGCCACGCGTGCACGCTGCCGTGGTGCGGTGCGCCGATCGTCAGCACGCGCGCGAGCTTGGCCGATCCGTACCTGCGGATGTAGGCGCGCGTCACCAGCCCGCCCATGCTGTGGGAGACGATCATCGCCTGCGGCGCGCCCGTGACGGCGAGCACCGCGTCGAGCTTTTGCGCAAGCTGCCCGGCGAAGACTTCGATCGAGGCGAGCGGCGGTCCGTAGGAAAGGCTCGCGACGCCGTCGACGCCGCACGCCGCCAGGAAACGCGAAAGCCGCGCGAAAACGCCGGCGTTGCACAGCACCCCGTGGACCAGCACGACGGGAATCCCGTTTCCCGCGGTGATGCGATCGGGAACGAGCCTGCGATAGAGCATCATTCGCGGTGCGGCCCCGGCGAGCGTACGGAACTCCTGCCCGGCGAGGCGCAGCGTGCGGCGCAGGCCGATCCGCGCCTCGGGCGGTCGCGGCGAGCGGAAGATCCACGCCAGCGCGAAGTAGACCGCGGTCATCGCGGCGATCCCGGCGAAGTAGAGCAGCGGCGCGCCGAGGATCCACGCGGCGACGCTGCCAGCCGGGCGCAGCGACCTCGCCGCCACCAGGGCGTAGACGAGACCTGCCGCAAGCGTCGTGATCCAGAGTGTCGCCGCCGTCCACATCGGCAAGACGCTCAGGTCCGACCGTGAGCCGGTACATGCGCGCGCCAGGTCCGCAGCGCGCTCACCGCGGCCGCGAGGTCCGGCAACAGCACGATGCCGGGTAGCGTCGCGCGCACGCGGCGCGTGATCTCACCGCCCGCCCACAATGCCACGTCCTGGGGGAGCGCGCGCCGCAGCGCCGTGAGACCCTCCGTCACCTGTCGCAACGGGAACGCCGCCGAAAACGACAGCGCGACGATGTCGCTGCGATGCGCTGCCGCCGCACGACGCACGTCCTCCTGCGGCGTCTGGGTTCCGAGCGCGACGCACTGCGCGCCTTCGCACGCCAGCAGTGCCTCGACCATCAGGAGCCCGAGCCCGTGCTGCTCGCCCGGCAGCGTCGTCAGCAGCACGCGCGGGGAGCCATGTCCCCGCGGAACCGCATTGATGCCGGTGCGCAACGTCGCCTGCACCTGCTCCGTGTAGAGGTGCTCCTCGAACACCTCGAGCTCCCCGCGCATCCAGGCGTTGCCGACCGCGCGATTGAGGGGTGCGAGCGTGTCGACGACGAACTGCCCGAGGCCCTGGCCCATCAGGCGCTGCGCGAGGGTTTGCTGCAACGCAGCCGGGTCGTGCGTTTTCAGCAGTGCGAGGGTGTCGTGCTCGAGCGCCGGCCCGGCCGCGTCGCGGTGCCGCGGCGCGTGTGCGTCGGCCAGTGCGTCGAGATCGGCGATCGACAAGCCGATGACCTTGCCGGGACGCAGGCCCACGTCCATCAGGCGCTTGATCGACCGCAGCTTGGCGATGTCGGCCGGTGCGTACTCGCGCTCGCCGTTGTTGTTGCGCACCGGATTGGGAAAGCCGTAGCGGCGCTCCCACATCCGAAGGACGTCCTTGGACAGGCCAGTCTCGCGCTCGGCGGTGCTGATGTTGAGGATCAACTCGTGAATCTCGCCAGCGCTCATGGCCTAATCCGTCGACGGGATCGTTGCCGGCCAGGATCGCATTCTAGGCGTGGCGGCACGTCCTGTGCGCGACGGCGCGTCGTCCCGCCCGCCGTTCCGGGAACGGGCGCCAGGCACGCGGCCATCGTCAGGAGAAGCATGCCGCATCGCGGGCGCAGGCGAGGGCGGCAGCGGGAAGTTGAGGCCGGAAACCCGATATAATATGCGGCTTCGGCGAGCTAGCTCAGTTGGTTAGAGCAGAGGAATCATAATCCTTTGGTCGGGGGTTCGAGTCCCTCGCTCGCTACCAACACCCGAGGGTTTGCGCGAAGCTGACCGATTCCGACCCGCTGCGGAGCGGCGGGCTGTCATTGCGGCCCGCCGTCCTGTCTCGGGGGGCCCGGCGCCCCGTTCGCTGTCCCTCCCATCCCGAAACCAAGGAGGTCTCATGTCCCTGCGCATCAACGACACCGCCCCCAACTTCAAGGCGCAAACAACCCACGGGCCCATCGATTTCCATCAATGGATCGGCGACCAGTGGGCGGTATTGTTTTCGCACCCGAAGGACTTCACGCCCGTCTGCACGACGGAACTCGGCTACATGGCGAAGATCGAGCCCGAGTTCACCAGGCGCAACACCAGGCTCATCGGGCTGTCCATCGACCCCGTCTCCAGCCACAGCAAGTGGGCGGCCGACATCGAGGAAACGCAGGGCGCGGCCGTCAAGTATCCGTTGATCGGCGACACGGACCTCTCTGTCGCCAAGCTCTACAACATGCTCCCGGCCGACGAAGGCAACACGTCCGAGGGGCGCACGGCGGCGACCAATGCCACGGTTCGATCGGTGTTCATCATCGGGCCGGACAAGAAGATCAAGCTGACGCTCACGTACCCGAT
>DASYXO010000370.1:0-35833 GCA_035934825.1 Casimicrobiaceae bacterium | reverse complement strand
GGGGTCTGCGGGTCCGATGCGATGAACATCAACGGCAGGAACGGGCTCGCCTGCATCACCAACCTCAAGACGCTCGAGGAGCCGGTCGAGCTGCGGCCCCTGCCCGGGTTGCCGGTGGTGCGCGACCTGATCGTCGACATGAGCCAGTTCTTCAAGCAGTACCACTCGATCAAGCCCTACCTGGTCAACGACGAGCCGCCGCCCGAGCGCGAGCGATTGCAGTCGCCCGAGGAGCGCGAGCGCCTCGACGGACTCTACGAGTGCATCCTGTGCGCCTGCTGCTCGACTGCCTGCCCGTCGTTCTGGTGGAATCCTGACAAGTTCGTCGGGCCGGCAGGGCTGCTCAACGCCTATCGTTTCATCGCCGACAGCCGCGATCGCGACCTGAACGACAGGCTCGACAATCTCGAGGATCCGTACCGGCTGTTCCGCTGCCATTCGATCATGAATTGCGTCGATGTCTGCCCGAAGGGCCTCAATCCGACGCGAGCGATCGGGAACATCAAGACGATGCTCGTCAAGCGGGCGGTGTGAGCGCGGGGTGCGCCAGGCGTGACCGGGGACACGAGGCGATACGAGCGCCTGCGCTGGCGCTGCCGGCGCGGGATGCTGGAGAACGACCTGATACTTGCGCGCTTCCTCGACGCCGAGGGAGCGCGGCTCACCGACGACGACTTCGCGCAATTCGATGCCCTGCTCGACCTGTCCGACAATGCGCTATGGGACCTGATCGCAGGACGCACCGAGCCGGCCGACCCGCGGGCCCGCCCGCTGGTCGATCGCCTGCGATCGACCTGAGGGCGCCGGCAGAGCGCCGCGGGAGGACCGCCCCGGGTGTCGCACCTGGCCGCAATCTGCAACCGAAGGACGCACGATGACCGATCGCACAGCCACCCTGAGTTTTTCCGACGGTTCGCCGTCCGCCACGTTTCCGGTGCTTCCCGGGACGATCGGCCCCGACGTGATCGACATCCGTTCGCTGTATTCGAGGACCGGCAAGTTCACCTACGACCCTGGATTCATGTCGACGGCGGCCTGCAGCTCGGCGATCACCTACATCGACGGGGACAAGGGCGAGCTGCTCTATCGGGGATATCCGATCGAGGAGCTCGCAGTCAGCTGCGACTTCCTCGAGGTCTGCCACCTGCTGCTCTACGGTGAGCTCCCCGACGCAGCGCAGAAGGAGGATTTCGCCGGGCGTGTGATCAAGCACACGATGGTCAACGAGCAGATGCAGTTCTTCATGCGCGGATTCCGGCGCGACGTGCACCCGATGGCGGCCCTGACCGGCCTCGTCGGCGCGATGAGCGCGTTCTATCCCGACTCGATCAACCTGCACGACCCGCACCAGCGCGACATCTCCGCGATCAGGCTCATCGCCAAGATGCCGACGCTGGTCGCGATGGCATACAAGTACTCGGTCGGCCAGCCCTACATGTATCCGCGCAACGAGCTCTCCTATGCCGCGAACTTCATGCGGATGATGTTCGCCACGCCCTGCGAGGACTACAGGGTCGACGACGTGCTGGTTCGCGCGCTCGACCGCATCTTCATCCTGCACGCCGACCACGAGCAGAACGCGTCGACGTCGACGGTGCG
Source organism: Casimicrobiaceae bacterium (assembly GCA_035934825.1). Classification (GTDB taxonomy): domain Bacteria; phylum Pseudomonadota; class Gammaproteobacteria; order Burkholderiales; family Casimicrobiaceae; genus VBCG01. The sequence goes on along the minus strand of DASYXO010000370.1, from coordinate 34,234 downwards.
CCTGTGCGCGTCGTCGGGGACGAACCCGTTCGCGGCGATCGCCGCGGGCGTGGCCTGCCTGTGGGGACCGGCGCACGGCGGGGCGAACGAGGCCGCGCTCAACATGCTCTACGAGATCCAGGCGCAGGGTGGCCTCGCCACGGTGGGCGAGTTCATCGCCAAGGTCAAGGACAAGAGCTCGACGGTGCGCCTGATGGGTTTCGGGCACCGCGTCTACAAGAACTACGACCCGCGCGCCAAGCTGATGCGCGAGACCTGCTACGAGGTCCTCGAGGCGCTCGGTTTGCACGACGATCCGCTGTTCAAGCTCGCGATGGCGCTCGAGAAGATCGCACTAGAAGACGATTATTTCGTCCAGCGCAAGCTGTATCCGAACGTCGACTTCTACTCCGGCATCGTGCAGAAGGCGATCGGGATTCCGGTCTCGCTGTTCACCGCGATCTTCGCGCTGGCGCGCACCGTGGGCTGGATCGCGCAATTGAACGAGATGATCACCGACCCGGAATACAAGATCGGGCGCCCGCGGCAGCTCTTCACCGGAGCGACGCGGCGCAGCGTCAAGCCGATCGCCGGGCGCTGATGCGTGGTGGGCGGCCGCCGATCGCTGCGGCGGCCGGCGCACTCCCGGGTTGGCAACGAGCCGAAGCGACGAGGTGCAGGCAATGGGGACGATGAAGGAACTGGAATCCACCAGCACGCTGTTCGGCGGCAACGCACCGTTCCTCGAGGAGCTCTACGAGAGCTACCTCGCCGACCCGGGCCGCGTTCCCCCCGAGTGGCGCGACTACTTCGACGAACTGAAGGGCGACGCGGCGGACGTTCCGCACGCCCCGGTCGTCGAGTCCTTCCGCGAGCTCGCGAAGAACCGCAGGGTCGCCGGGGCGATGGTCGATGCGGCGACGATGCACAAGCAGGTGCTCGTCCTGCAGATGATAGGCAAGTTCCGCACCCTCGGCATGCTGCACGCGAGCCTCGACCCGCTGAAGCGCCAGGAGCCGCCGTACATCGCCGACCTGGACCTGCGCACCTACGGCTTCACCGAAGCCGACATGGACACCGAGTTCGACGTCGGCTCGTTCAAGGCAGGCCCGGCGCGGATGCGCCTGCGCGACATCGTCGAAGCGCTGAGACAGACCTACACCCGTACGCTGGGCGCCGAGTACATGTACATCTCGGACACCCCGGTCAAGCGCTTCATCCAGGAACGCCTGGAGCCGATCCGGTCCCAGCCTGCATACAGCGTCGAGCAGCGCAGGCACATCCTCGAGCGCCTGACGGCAGCCGAGACGCTCGAGCGCTACCTGCACACCAAGTACGTCGGCCAGAAACGCTTCTCCGGCGAAGGCGGCGATTCGATGATCCCGATGCTCGACCTCCTGATCCAGCGCGCGGGTGCCGCCGGCGTCCAGGAGATCGTGCTGGGAATGGCGCACCGCGGTCGGCTCAACGTGCTGGTCAACACGCTGGGCAAGATGCCGTCCGAGCTGTTCTCGGAATTCGAGGGCAAGGGCGCACAGGTGCTGCCCGCAGGCGATGTCAAGTACCACCAGGGGTTCTCGTCCGACGTGTCGACGCCGGGCGGGCCGGTGCACGTGACCCTCGCGTTCAATCCGTCGCACCTCGAGATCGTCAACCCGGTGGTCGAGGGAAGCGTGCGCGCGCGCCAGCACCGGCGCAAGGACGTCCGCGGCGACCAGGTGCTGCCGGTGCTGATCCACGGCGACGCGGCGATCGCGGGGCAGGGCATCGTCCAGGAATGCCTGAACATGGCGCAGACGCGGGGCTACTACACCGGCGGCACCGTGCACATCGTCATCAACAACCAGATCGGCTTCACGACGTCGGACCCGCGGGACACGCGCGGCACGCTTTACTGCACCGACGTCGGCAAGATGATCGAGGCACCGATTCTGCACGTGAACGGGGACGATCCCGAGGCCTGCCTGCTCGCGACCGAGATCGCGCTCGATTACCGCCAGAGTCACCACAAGGACGTCTTCATCGACCTGGTCTGCTTCCGCCGCCTCGGCCACAACGAGGCCGACGAGCCGATGATCACCCAGCCGCTGATGTACAAGAAGATCAACCAGCACCCCGGCACACGCAAGCTCTACGCCGACCGGATGATCGCCGCCGGCGTGGTGACCGCCGAGGAAGCCGACGCGATGATCTCGACCTACCGCGCGGCGATGGACAAGGGGTATCACACCAACACGACTGTCCTATCGAACTACAAGCCGCCGTTCATCGTCGACTGGACGCCGTTCAAGGGTCGGCACTGGACCGACGCTGCCGACACCTCGGTTCCGCTCGCCCACCTGAAGGAGCTGGGCGCGAAGGCGACGGCCGTCCCCGGGGATTTCAAGCTCCATCCCCGGGTCGAGAAGTTGATGGTCGACCGGCGCGCGATGGTCGATGGCAAGCAGCCGGTCGATTGGGGCATGGGCGAGATCCTCGCTTATGCGTCCCTCGTCGACCAGAACTACGGGGTGCGCATTTCCGGCGAAGATGTCGGCCGGGGAACGTTCTCGCACCGGCACGCGGTGCTGCACGACCAGAACCGCGAGAAATGGGACTCGGGCACCTGGGTCCCGTTGCAGCACATCAAGGACGGCCAGCCCGATTTCGAGGTCATAGACTCGGTGCTGACCGAGAGCGCGGTGCTGGGCTTCGAGTACGGCTACACGACATCGGAGCCGTCGCAGCTCGTGATCTGGGAAGCCCAGTTTGGCGATTTCGCCAACGGCGCACAGGTCGTGATCGACCAGTTCATCAGCGCCGGCGAAGTGAAGTGGGGCCGGATCTGCGATCTGGTGCTGTTCCTGCCGCACGGTTACGAGGGCCAGGGTCCCGAGCATTCGTCGGCGCGCCCCGAGCGCTACCTGCAGCTGTGCGCGCAGCACAACATGCAGGTCGTCGTGCCGACGACGCCTGCGCAGGTGTTCCATCTTCTGCGGCGGCAGATGATCCGCAACTTCCGCAAGCCGCTGATCGTGATGACTCCCAAGAGCCTTTTGCGACACAAGGAAGCGGCGTCGACCCTCGACGAGTTGGCCACAGGCAGCTTCCGGAACGTCATCGGCGAGATCGAGCGAATCGACCCGAAGAAGGTGAAGCGCGTCATCGTCTGCTCGGGTAAGGTCTACTACGAGCTCCTCGCCCACCGGCGGGAACGCAGGATCGACACCGTCGCGATTTTGCGCCTCGAGCAGCAGTACCCGTTCCCCCACGACGCCTACCGGCGCGAGGTCGCGAAGTACGCGGCGGCCAAGGAAGTCGTCTGGTGCCAGGAAGAGCCGCAGAACCAGGGCGCGTGGTACCGGCTCTGCGCCTACATGCGCGCGGATATCGATAGCACCAAGATTCTTGCCTACGCCGGCCGGCCGGTGTCCGCATCGACCGCCGTCGGCTATGCGGCCAGGCACAACGCCGAGCAGAGGCAGCTCATCGAGGACGCGTTCGCCGACGAGCTCAATTCCGGCGAGATGCTCCTCGCGCGCTGACCGAGGTTCGGGTCAAAAATGGGGTCAGAGCTGCAATATTTTCCTGGCTCGTCGGGAATCGCGGATCCCACCTGCGACGCCGACGGAATATTGCAGCTCTGACCCCATTTTCTTATCCCATTTTCCGGACCGTGTTTCGGAGAACCATGAGAGTGGTCCAATGAGAATCGAAGTCAAGGTCCCGCCACTGCCGGAGTCGGTCGCCGAGGCGACGCTCCTGACCTGGCACAAGAAGGCGGGCGACGCCGTGAGTCGCGACGAGAACCTGATCGACATCGAGACCGACAAGGTCGTGCTCGAGTTGCCGGCGCCCAGTGACGGCGTGCTCGTGGAGGTCACGCGGCCCGATGGCGCGACCGTCACGTCGAGCGACGTCATCGCGGTGATCGACACCGAGGCACGTGGCGCCGGCGCGTCGCCGGCAGTCAAGTCGCCCATCGCCACGTCAGGGGCGGACGCGGCTGCGGTGAAGCCCGCCCCCGCTGCGTCGGCATTGCCTGCCGCGCGCAAGATGATCGCCGACCAGGGCCTGGAGGCGGGGACGATCGCCGGCTCCGGGCGCGGCGGACGCATTACCAAGGGCGACGTGATCGCTGCGGCCGTGCCCGCGTCTTCGGCCGGCACCGTCGCGCCCTCGCGTTGGGCCAGTGCGCCCGCCCCGGAGCCCGCGGCGCCCCGCACGCCGGTCGTTCCACCGCCTGCGGCGCTGGGCGTGCGACCGGAACAGCGCGTGCCGATGTCGCGCCTGCGCGCGCGCGTGGCCGAGCGGCTCGTACAGTCGCAATCGACGGCGGCGATCCTGACGACGTTCAACGAAGTCAACATGCAGGCGGTGATCGACCTCCGCAATCGCTACAGGGAGCGCTTCGAGAAGGAGCACGGCGTCAAGCTCGGATTCATGGGCTTCTTCGTCAAGGCCGCCGTGCACGCGCTGAAGAAGTACCCGCTGGTGAACGCATCGATCGACGGCAGCGACATCGTCTACCACGGCTACTACGACATCGGCATCGCCGTCGGCAGCCCGCGCGGCCTCGTCGTCCCGATCCTGCGCGATGCGGACCAGATGTCGATCGCCGACATCGAGCGCCGGATCGCCGAGTACGGCGTGCGCGCGCAGGACGGAAAGCTGACGGTCGAGGAGCTGACGGGTGGCACCTACACGATCAGCAACGGCGGCGTGTTCGGATCGATGCTTTCGACGCCGATCATCAATCCGCCGCAATCGGCGATCCTCGGCGTCCATGCGACGCGGGACCGCGCCGTCGTCGAGAACGGCCAGATCGTCGTGCGGCCGATGAACTTCCTTGCGCAGTCCTACGACCACCGGATCATCGACGGCCGAGAGGCCGTGCTATCGCTGGTGGCGATCAAGGATGCGCTCGAGGATCCCGCGCGACTGCTGCTCGACCTGTGACCATGGCGGAACAGTCCTTCGACGTCGTCGTCATCGGCGGCGGTCCCGGCGGCTACATCGCCGCGATCCGCGCAGCGCAGCTCGGCCTCGCGACGGCATGCATCGACGACGGGTCGCGGCCCGGCGGAAAGCCCGCGCCGGGCGGCACGTGTACGAACGTCGGCTGCATCCCGTCCAAGGCGCTGCTCCAGTCGTCGGAGAACTTCGAGCTCGCAGGTCACGCGTTCGCCGATCACGGCATCGGCGTTGCCGGCCTCACGATCGATGTCGCGAAGATGCTCGCGCGCAAGGACAAGGTCGTCGGACAGAACAATGACGGCATCCTCTACCTGTTCAAGAAGAACGCGATCGCCTATTTCCACGGCCGCGGTGCGTTCGCGGGCAGGGACGGCGAGCGATGGAGAATCGTGGTCGACGGCCCGGGCGCAGGGTCGCTCAGCGCGCGCCACGTGATCGTCGCCACCGGCTCGTCGCCGCGTGCGCTGCCCGGTGTTCCGTTCGACAACCTGCGGGTGCTCGACAACGCCGGTGCGCTGTCGATCCCCGAGGTCCCGAAGCACCTCGGGGTCGTCGGCGCCGGCGTGATCGGGCTGGAGATGGGAAGCGTCTGGCGTCGCCTCGGCGCCGAGGTGACGATCCTCGAGGCCCTGCCGACGCTGCTCCCCGCCGCAGACGAGGCGATCGCGAAGGAGGCGCGAAAGGTGTTCACCCGGCAGGGGCTTGCGATGCATTTCGGCGTGTCGATGGGTGCCGTGGAAGTCGGCAAGGATCGCGTCGACGTCAAGTACCAGGACGCGGCCGGCGCCGCCCAGCGCGTCGGCTTCGACCGCCTGGTGGTGTCCATCGGCCGGGTGCCGACGACGGCGGGCCTGAACGGCGACGGCGTCGACCTGAAGCTCGATTCGCGCGGCTTCGTCGAGGTCGACGCCGACTGCCGCACGAATCTTCCCGGCGTCTGGGCGATCGGCGACGTCGTCCGCGGGCCGATGCTCGCGCACAAGGCGGAGGAGGAAGGCGTCGCAGTTGCCGAGCGCATCGCCGGGCAGCACGGTCACGTGGATTTCAACACCGTTCCATGGGTGATCTACACGTCGCCCGAAATCGCGTGGGTCGGCAAGACCGAGCAGCAGCTGAAGGCGACGGGCGTCGCGTACCGCGCCGGAAGCTTTCCGTTCTCGGCCAACGGTCGCGCACGCGCGCTGGGCGATACCAGCGGCTTCGTCAAGATCCTGGCGGGCGCCGCTGACGACCGCATCCTGGGCATGCACGTCATCGGGCCGATGGCGAGCGAATTGATCGCCGAGGGCGTGGTCGCGATGGAGTTCGGCGCGGCGAGCGAGGACCTGGCTCGGATCTGCCATGCGCATCCGTCATTGTCCGAGGCGACGAAGGAAGCCGCGCTGGCGGTCGACAAGCGAACCCTCAACCTCTGAGCTCGCGCTCCCGCGCAGCTCCGACGCCACGCCCGAACTCCCTCCCGCAGACGAATTCTTGAGCGCGGCGGACTATCCCGGCCAGGTCACGCGCCGCCAGGGCGCGCTGATCGACTATCTCGAGCCGCTGCTCGATCGCCGCCATGCGACGCTAGACCACGCCCAAGTCAGCGCGCTCGAGCGCCTGCAGGTGCTTGCCGACGAGCTCGCGGCGTTCCGCGCTGCACGCCGGTCGACGCTGCGGCGCCTCTTCGCCGCGCCGGCAGTCCCACGCGGCGTCTACCTGTGGGGGGGCGTGGGGCGAGGCAAGAGCCTGCTGATGGACAGCTTCTATGCGACGGTCGCAGTCCGGCGAAAGACGCGGATCCACTTCCACGCATTCATGCGCGATGTACACGCCGCGCTCGCGGCGCTCAAGGACGCGACCGATCCGCTCGCGACCGTCGCCGCGCAGATCGCAAGGCGTCATCGGCTGGTCTGCTTCGACGAATTCCACGTCTCGGACATCGCCGACGCGATGATCCTGGGCCGGCTGTTGTCCGCACTGTTCGAGACCGGAGTCGTGCTGGTGATGACGTCCAACGACGCGCCGGAGCGATTGTGGCCCGACGGGCTGCTGCGCGAGCGCTTTCTTCCTGCGATCCGGCTGATCGAGCAGTGGCTCGACGTCGTCGAGGTGGACGCGGGGGTCGACTACCGTCTGCAGGCGCTCGAGCACCTGACGACCTGGCACGTTCCCGCGGGTCCGGTCGCGGACGCGGCGCTGCTCGCGGTGTTCGAGGGCATGCGGGCGGGGCCGGACGAGGAGCTGCGCTTCGAGGTCGACGGCCGGCCGCTGGTGGCGAGGCACCGCGCCGGAAGCATCGTCTGGTTCGACTTCGCCGCGCTGTGCGACGGCCCGCGGTCCCAGCGCGATTATCTGGAGATTGCCCGCCGTTTCGCCGTCGTGTTCCTCTCCGGGGTCCCGCAAATGGGCACCGGATCGGCGGACCAGGCACGGCGATTCACCTGGCTGATCGACATCCTGTACGATCACCGCGTGAAGCTCGTCGCATCTGCCGGCGTGCCGGCCGAATCGCTGTACTTCGAGGGGCCGCAGGCGAGCGAGTTTCCCCGGACCGTCAGCAGGCTGATCGAAATGCGCACGCGCGACTACATGGCGCTGCCGCACGTCGCCGACGCAGCGCCGGCCAAGGCGCCGGGGTAGCCGCCGCATCCCATTCATCGTCGCGCCCCCGGGCGCCAGGAGAATCCCGTGCAGACATTCAAGGCCTATCGCACGTTCCAGGAGAACGGCGTCGTGACCAGCCGCTTCGTCACGCTCGGCATCGGCGAGCTCGATCCGGGCGACGTCGTGATCCGGACCAAGTATTCGACGATCAACTACAAGGACGCCCTTTCCTACAACGGCACCGGCAAGATCATGCGCAAGTTCCCGACCGTCGCCGGGATCGACATGGCCGGAACCGTCGAATCCTCCGCCGACGCGCGTTTCAAGACGGGCGACAAGGTCATCGTCACCGGCTACGACCTGGGCGTCGGACACGACGGCGGCTACGCCGAGTTCGTCCGGGTGCCCGCCGACTGGGTCGTGCGCAGACCCGAGAGCATGACGGCGTTCGATGCGATGACGATCGGCACCGCCGGTTACACCGCGGCGCTGGCGATCCACCTGATGCAGCACAACGGCCTCGAGCCGGCGAACGGCCCGGTCGCGGTCACCGGAGCGACCGGGGGTGTGGGCTCGGTCGCGATCGAGATCCTCGCCAAGCAGGGTTACGACGTCGTCGCCATCACGGGCAAGGGCGAGGAGTCGGGCTACCTGCGAGGCATCGGCGCCCGCGAGGTGATGCTGCGCTCGGCGCTCGACCTGTCGAACGTCCGGCCGCTGGAGAAAGCGACCTGGGCCGGTGCGGTCGACAATCTCGGCGGCGACATCCTCGCGTGGCTGCTCGCGAGCTCGAAGATCGGTGGAACCGTCGCCGCCGTCGGCCTCGCCGCGGACATGAAGCTGTCGACGACCGTCGCGCCGTTCATACTGCGCGGCGTGCGCCTGCTCGGGACCGACAGCGCCAACACGCCGATGGCGCTGCGCCAGCGGCTGTGGAACAAGCTGGCCGTCGAGTGGCGCCCGGATCGCGTACACGACCAGGTCCGCACGATCGACTTCGACGAGCTGCCGACGCACTTCGACGCCTATCTGAAAGGAATGATTCGCGGCCGCACCGTCGTGCGGATCGCGAGTGACCCGCACCCATAGGCGGGCATCGGGCATCGGGCATCGCGCATCGGGAATCACGGTCGGGAAGGAGGGCGTTCGTCATGGGCCGTTCGGATGATGCAGGTCGGGGGCTGGCGGCAATTGCCGCCTGCGCCGAGTTCCGCCGCCGCTCGCTCGAGGATCGCGAGGGTTTCTGGCGCGAGGAGGCCGGGCTCGTCGATTGGCGCGAGCCTTTCGCGCAGGTCCTCGACTATTCGCGGCCGCCGTTTGCACGCTGGTTCGTTGGCGGCACGACGAACCTGTGCCATAACGCCGTCGACCGGCATCTCGCGGAGCGTGGCGGCCAGGCGGCGCTGATCTACATCTCGACCGAGACCGGGCAGTCGCAGACGTACAGCTATTCGCAGCTGCACGATGAGGTCAATCGCTGCGCCGCGATGCTGAAGGCCCGCGGCGTGAGCCGCGGCGACCGAGTGCTGATCTACATGCCGATGATCGCCGAGGCGGTGTTCGCGATGCTCGCCTGCGTGCGCATCGGCGCGATTCATTCGGTGGTGTTCGGTGGCTTCGCACCGGCCAGCCTTGCGACGCGCATCGACGATGCACGCCCGGCGCTGGTGTTCACCGCGGATGCGGGCATGCGCGCGGGCAGGACGATCCACTACAAGCCGCTGGTCGACGAGGCGCTGCGGATCGCGCGCCATCCGCCACGGCACGTGATCCTCGTCAACCGCGGACTCGATCCGGGCTTGTCGATGCAGGCACCCCGCGATATCGATTTCGCGGCGGCACGGGCCGAGCACGCGGGCGCGAATGTGCCCTGCGAATGGCTGGAGTCCTCCGAGCCTTCATACATCCTCTACACCTCCGGCACGACGGGGCAGCCCAAGGGCGTGCAGCGGGACACGGGTGGCCACACGGTCGCGCTGGCGTCGTCGATGCGCCGGATCTTCGCGTTGGCGCCGGGCGAGACGATGTTCACGACCAGCGACATCGGCTGGGTCGTCGGTCATTCGTACATCGTCTACGGCCCGCTGCTCAACGGCTCGCCGACGATCCTCTACGAAGGTGTGCCGATCCGGCCCGATCCGGGGATCTGGTGGAAGATCGTCGCGGAGCACAGGGCGCGGACGATGTTCACCTCGCCGACGGCGATCCGCGTATTGAAGAAGCAGGACCCGTCGTACATGAAGCGCCACGACCTGTCGTCGCTGCGCTATCTGTTTCTCGCTGGCGAGCCCCTCGACGAGCCGACGGCACGCTGGGCGGCCGACACGCTCGGCGTGCCGGTGGTCGACAATTACTGGCAGACCGAGACCGGCTGGCCGATCCTCTCGGCCCAACCCGGAGTGGCGGACACGCCGCGCAAGTTCGGCTCGGCCTCGTTCCCGGTCTACGGCTACGACGTGAAGCTCGTCGACGGCGCGACCGGCGCCGACACTGCCGCGGGCGAAAAAGGCGTGCTGACGATCGCGCCGCCGCTGCCCCCCGGGTGCATGAGCACCGTCTGGGGCAACGACGAGCGCTACGTGTCGACGTACTACGCGACGGTTCCAGGACGCGAGCTCTACTCGACGTTCGACTGGGCGACGCGCGATGCCGATGGCTACTACTTCCTGCTGGGCCGCACCGACGACGTCATCAACGTCGCCGGACACCGGATCGGCACCCGGGAGATCGAGGAAGCCGTGCAGGGCCACGCCGGCATCGCCGCGGTGGCCGTCGTCGGCGTCCAGGACCCGATCAAGGGCCAGGTTCCCATCGCGTTCGCCGTGGTCCGCGACCCGTTGCGGATCGCGGACGCGGACGGCGTCGCAGCAATGCAGCGGGAGGTGATGCAGACGGTCGATCGTGAGCTCGGCGCGATCGCGCGCCCCGCGCGCGTGCACTTCGTGACCCTGCTGCCCAAGACGCGCTCGGGCAAGCTGCTGCGCCGCTCGATCCAGGCGCTTGCCGAAGGCCGCGATCCCGGGGACCTGACGACCATCGAGGATCCCGGCGCCCTGGACCAGATCCGGGCCGCGCTCGAGGCCCCCTAGCGCAGGCCGCCGACCTGCTGCGTGCCGGAAGAGGTCGGGATTGATCGGCGATAGGCGATAATCCGGGCCTTCGCCAGCCGGCGTCGGAAACCCGCGTCCATGCCCACCGCTCCATCCGCTGTTGCGCAACATGTACCGCTGGCCGAGGTGACCCGCGGTGAGATCGTCGAGAGCCTGCACGCGGGTTCGGTGGCGGTCGTCGACAGGCATGGGCGGGTCCTGCGCTGGGCGGGCAACCCGCAGCACCTGACCTTTACTCGTAGCGCGCTGAAGCCGCTGCAGGCGCTGCCGTTCGTCGCCGCGGGCGGCGTCGAGCACTTCGCTCTGTCGTCCTCGCAGGTCGCACTTTTATGCGCGAGTCATTCGGGCGAGCCGCGTCACGCCGACGCCGCGGCCGAGATCTTGGCGCGCGCCGGATGCACGGCGGCCGACCTGCAGTGCGGAACGCACGCGCCGAGGTTCTACGACACGCGCGGCGAGGTCCCGCCGCCCCCACCGTACTCGCCTCTGCAGCACAACTGCTCGGGCAAGCACAGCGGCATGCTCGCCTTCTGCGTCCTGTGCCAGTGGCCCAAGGGCTCCTATCTCGAGATCGATCACCCGGTCCAGCAGGCAATCCGGCAGTCGGTGTCGACGTTCACCGGCGTCGCTGCCGCAGCGCTGGTGCCCGGTATCGACGGCTGCTCGGCTCCCAACTACGCGGTGCCGCTGTCGGCGCTCGCGCGTGCCTTCGCGAGGCTTGCGAGCGCGACGGACGATCCCGAATATGGCAGGGCTCCGCGAACGCTCGCCAACGCGATGGTCGCGCATCCGGAAATGGTGTCGGGCGAGGGGCGTAGCGACCTCGCGTTGACGCAGGCGGGCCGCGGCGACTGGGTCGCCAAGATCGGCGCCGAGGGCGTTCAGGCGATCGGGGTGCGCAGCCACGGGATCGGCATCGCGGTCAAGGTGGCCGACGGGCAGGCGCGCGGCCTCCTGCCTTCGGTCGTGGCGGTCCTCGACCAGCTGGGACTGCTGGACGACGCCGCACGCGGGGTGCTCGCGTCCTGGGGCCGGCGGCCGATCCGCAACTACCGCGGGACCGAGGTCGGCGCGATCCGCCCGGCCGTCCTGCTGGAGGGCCCGGCGCCGGGGCAGGCGCGCGACGGCGAGCCAGAAGCGGCCGGGCGTCCGGTGAACCGGGCGATCGCTGAACTATGAAGGCGACGGATGGTCTGTTGTTCCTAAGCGTGCGTCACGCGCGGTCGGCCGGACCCAGGGCCTGGGGAGCGCCGAAAGCTCGTCGGCCGCAGCGCCCGCCGTTCGGCGGGCATAACAACGACATGAATCAGGGACTACCCGCGGATGGGTGATCGCGAAGTCGATCAGCAGCTCGTTTTGCGAGCACAAAGGGGCGACAAGCGCGCATTCGAGCTGCTGGTGGCGAAATACCAGCGGAAGCTGGGGCGGCTGCTGTCCCGGCTGGTGCGCGACCCGGCCGAGGTCGAGGACGTGACGCAGGAGGCTTTCATCAAGGCGTACCGGGCATTGCCCAGCTTTCGTGGCGACAGCGCGTTCTACACGTGGCTCTATCGCATCGGCATCAACACGGCGAAGAACTACCTGGTTGCGATGGGGCGCCGGGCCCCGACGTCCACGGGGTTCAACCACGAGGACGCCGAGACCTTCGAGGATGCCGAGCAGCTGCGGGACACGGCGACACCCGAAGCCGAGTTGATCGGCAAGCAGATCGCCTCGACCGTGAACCGCGCGATGGACCAGTTGCCCGAGGACTTGCGCACGGCGATCACGCTGCGCGAGATCGAGGGCCTCAGCTACGAGGAAATCGCGGCGGTGATGAACTGTCCGATCGGCACCGTGCGCTCGCGGATCTTCCGCGCGCGCGAGTCGATTGCGGCCGAACTGCGGCCGATGCTCGGCACCGACGATAACCGGAGATGGTAATGAGCGAGAACATTTCGCGCCTGATGGATGGCGACGTCGACGTGGCGGAGCTGGATGCGGTCTGCGCGAGCCTCAAGAGCGGCGAAGCGATGGCGACGTGGAGCTGCTACCACGCGATCGGCGACGCGCTGCGCGGTGAGATCGCCGTGACGCGCGACGTGCGCGGGGCGGTCGCCAGCAGGCTCGCCGGCGATCCGACGGTGCTCGCGCCCCGCCGCAGCGTGCCGTCGACGCCCGCATCCTGGGCATGGGCAGCCGCGGCGACGCTGGCCGCCGTCGGCGTCGTGGGCTGGACCGCGTATTCACTGGTCGACTCGACACCGGCGGGGCTCGCGCGGATGCGCGACGCGGGCACGATGCGGGCCGCCGAGGTGCGCCCGGCGACCGTGCCCACCGACCTGCTCTTCGCGCACCAGGAGTACGCGCCGTCGATCATGCTGCAAGGCGTCGGACCGTACCTGCGCGACGTCGCGGTGACGCGCGAAGTGAAACCCTGATCGACGCCCGATGCAGCACGCGCATCCCCCGTCTTCCCGTGCGAGGAGACGACTCGCCTCGGCGGCATTCTTCCTCGCCTTCGTCGCCTCCACCGCACGCGCCGACGACGCGATGCAGTGGCTCACCCGCGCCGCCCAGGCCGCGCGCGAGCTCAACTACATCGGGACGATCCTCTACCAGATCGGTCAGCGCGTCGAAACCTCGCGCATCACGCACCTGAACGACGGCGGGCGCGAGTTCGAGAAGCTCGTGAATCTCGACGGGCCGGCGCGCGAGCTCATCCGCACGCAGGGCGAGGTGCGCTGCTACTACCCGGATGCCAAGCTGGTCCGCGTCGAGCCGCGTACGTTCCGGAACGTCTTTCCCTCGCTTTCACCCAAGCAGCAGGAGTCGCTGTCGAGGTTCTACGATTTCCGCGTCATCGGCGACGACCGTGTCAGCGGCCGCCCCGTGCAGGTCGTCGTGTTCCAGCCGAGGGACGACCTGCGCTACGGCCACCGGTTCTGGTCGGATGCCGAAACCGGTCTGCTGCTCAAGGCGCGCCTCCTGAACGAGAAGGAGGAGGGCATCGAGCAGTTCGCTTTCACCGACATATCGATCAACGCCCCGGTCGATCGATCGATGGTCGCGCCGTCGTGGCCCGTTACGCCGAAGGACTGGCGCGTGCTTGAAGGCGTGTCCGGAGACGTCGTCCGGCAGGCGACCGGCTGGGTCGTCACGCGGGTGCCGGCCGGTTTCGAGAAGATCATGGAGGGCTTCCGGCGACTGCGCGGCCGCGACGAGCGCGTCGCACACCTCGTGTTCTCGGATGGCCTGGTTTCGGTTTCGGTGTTCATCGAGCCACAGGACGCGCTGTCGGCGCCCATCGGTTTCGTGCATCAGGGAGGTCTCAACGTCTACAGTGTCCGGCACGACGATCACGTGATCACGGTCATGGGCGAGACGCCCAGCGCGACGGTGCGACAGATCGCCAATTCAGTCGAACGCCGCTAGCGTGCGGGCCCGCTCCGTCGCCACTCACACCACAACGAGGGATTCCATGTTCTTTGCGCCGTCATTCGCGCTGCGCGCCTTGCTGCGCGCCGCGCTCGTTGCACTGCTCCCGCTCGCCGCAGCCGGTTCCGCCTCGGGTCAGGGGCGGAGCGGCCTGCTGCCGGATTTCACCGAGTTGTACCAGCGTCAGGGGCCGGCGGTCGTTTCAATCGACGTCACCCAGAGGCCGAGCCGCCAGCGCAGCCCGGGCATCTCCGAGGACGACCCGTTCTACGAGTTCTTCCGCCGCTTCGGCCAGGTTCCGCGCCAGGGACCGGGCGGGCAGGAACGGCAGTTCGAGGCGCAGTCGACCGGATCTGGGTTCATCGTCTCCTCGGATGGCTACGTCGTCACCAACGCGCATGTGGTCGACGATGCGAGCGAGGTGACCGTGCACCTGTCCGACAAGCGCGAGTTCGTCGCCAAGGTCATTGGCAACGACCGGCGCACCGACGTCGCACTGCTGAAGATCGCCGCCAAGGACCTGCCGCGAGTGACGATCGGCGATCCCGACAAGCTGAAGGTCGGCGAATGGGTCGTCGCGATCGGCAAGCCTTTCGGTCTCGACAACACGATGACCGCCGGCATCGTCAGCGCGAAGGGTCGCGACCTGCCCCAGGAGAACCTGGTCCCCTTCATCCAGACCGACGTCGCGATCAACCCCGGCAATTCGGGCGGGCCGCTGTTTAATATGCGCGGCGAGGTGGTCGGCATCAACTCGCTGATCTATTCGCGCACCGGCGGCTACATGGGCCTCGCGTTCGCCGTGCCCATCGACGTGGCGATGAACGCCGTCAACCAGCTCAAGGAGAAGGGCCGCGTCACCCGCGGACGGATCGGCGTGCAGATCCAGGCGGTTTCGAAGGAAACGGCGGCCGCATTCGGGCTGAAGCAGGCGGCTGGCGCGCTGGTCAACGGCGTCGAGAAGAACGGGCCTGCCGCGAAGGCCGGTGTCGAGGTGGGCGACATCATCCTGAAGGTGGACGGTCGCGACGTCGCCACCTCGAACGACCTGCCGCGGATCATCACCGCAGTGCACCCGGGGACCAAGGTGAGCCTCGCGCTCTGGCGCAACGGCGCGCAGAAGGACCTCGCCGTGACGGTGGCCGAGTTGAAGGACGATACGGCTGCGAGCCCGGGTCGCACGAAGCCCGTGCCGAAGGAGAAGGCCAAGCCGAACCGGATGGGCCTCGTGTTGTCGGATCTCACCGACGAGCAGCGCCGGGAGCTCGAGCTGAAGAGCGGGGGCGTGCTGGTCGAGGATGTCGTCGGGGTCGTGCGCGGCAACGTGCAGCCGGGCGACGTCGTCCTGTCGATCGTCCAGAACGGGCAGATGGCCGAGGCGAAGAGCGCAGCCCAGGTCAACGAATATCTGGCGCGCCTGGACCACGGCGCGTCCGTGACCCTGCGGCTGCGCCGGGGGGAAAATCAGTTCTTCGCGACGGTGAAGCTCGGCAACGGGGACGCGCAGTGACGACGCGCCGGCGCGAATGCGCCGCAGCCTGATCGCGACGCCGCCGGCGGGCGTGAACGACGGCGGCCTGCGGCTCACGCTGCTCGTCCGCGCGTACTGCCACCTGTGCGACGAGATGCGCGAGGCGCTGCTACCGCTCGCGCGCGAGCGCGGCGCAGTGATCGCCGAGATCGACGTGGACGCCGACCCGGCGCTCGAATCGCGCTACGGCGACCGTGTCCCCGTGCTGCTGCTCGGGGCGCCGGATGCCGGCCGCGAGCTTGGCCACTACGTCCTGGACGCGGCGCGGGTGAGGGCCGCGCTCGGCGGCGAGGCGCGCCGATGAAGTCGACTGTCGCGCCGATCGGGCGCTGCGCGGCGGAAGAGGCTGCCGGGCGCCAGCGGGGTCGGTGACGCATCCGTCGCCCCGCCGTTGGATCGCGCGGTCGCAAAGACGGGCGGATTCCGCTAAAATTCAATGTTTTGCGGCGGCTTCCCGCGCGCATGCGGGGCCGCAATGGCGGCCCACCGGGCGCAAGCCCTGACCCGCCCCGGCGCCATGCCGGCGCCCCTCCGACCCCGACATGCAGAACATCAGGAATTTCTCGATCATCGCCCATATCGACCACGGGAAGTCGACGCTGGCCGATCGCTTCATCCAGCGCTGCGGTGGCCTGTCCGACCGGGAAATGGAGGCCCAGGTCCTCGACTCGATGGACCTCGAGCGCGAGCGCGGCATCACGATCAAGGCCCAGACGGCGGCGCTTGCCTACCAGGCCCGCGACGGCCAGACCTATCACCTGAACCTGATCGACACGCCCGGGCACGTCGATTTCGCCTACGAGGTCTCGCGGTCCCTGGCCGCCTGCGAAGGTGCGCTGCTCGTCGTCGACGCGTCGCAGGGCGTGGAAGCCCAGACCGTCGCGAACTGCTACACGGCGATCGAGCAGGGCGTCGAGGTCGTGCCGGTGCTGAACAAGATCGACCTTCCCTCGGCCGAGCCCGACCGGGTCATCGAGGAGATCGAGGACATCATCGGCATCGATGCCCAGGACGCGATCCGCGCCAGCGCCAAGACGGGGGATGGCATCGACGATATCCTCGAAGCGGTAATCGCCCGGATTCCCCCGCCCGACGGGGACCCGGCGGCGCCGCTGCAGGCGCTGCTGATCGACTCGTGGTTCGACAACTACGTCGGCGTGGTCATGCTGGTGCGCGTCTTCCACGGCACGTTGAAGCCGCGCGACAAGGTCCTGCTGATGGCGGCCGGCGCGAACTACACCTGCGAGCAGGTCGGCGTGTTCACGCCGCGCTCCGCCCCGCGCGACGAGCTCGCCGCGGGCGAGGTCGGCTTCGTCGTCGCGGGGATCAAGGAACTGAAGGCGGCCAAGGTCGGCGACACGCTGACCGGCTCGGCAAGGCCGGCCACGACCGCGCTGCCCGGCTTCAAGGAGGTGAAGCCGCAGGTGTTCGCCGGTCTCTACCCGGTCGAGTCGAACCAGTACGAGGCACTGCGCGACGCGCTGGACAAGCTCAAGCTCAACGACGCGTCGCTGCATTACGAGCCCGAGGTGTCGCAGGCGCTGGGCTTCGGGTTCCGCTGCGGCTTCCTGGGCCTGCTGCACCTGGATATCGTGCAGGAGCGCCTCGAGCGCGAGTACGACATGGACCTGATCACCACGGCCCCGACCGTCGTCTACCAGGTGCTGCTTCGCGATGGAACCATCCTGGAAATCGAGAATCCATCGAAGCTCCCCGATCTCTCCAAGGTGGAGGAGATCCGCGAGCCGGTCATCACCGCGACGATCCTGACGCCGCAGGACTACGTCGGGCCGGTGCTGACGCTTTGCACCGAAAAGCGGGGGTCGCAGAAGAACATGCAGTACGTCGGGCGGCAGGTGCTGCTGACCTACGAGCTGCCGATGGCCGAGGTGGTGATGGATTTCTTCGACAAGCTGAAGTCGGTGTCGCGCGGATACGCGTCCCTCGACTACGATTTCAAGGAGTTCCGTCCCGCCGACGTGGTGAAGCTCGACATCCTGATCAACGGCGAACGTGTCGACGCGCTGTCGGTGATGGTCCACCGCTCTATCGCGACGCATCGCGGCCGCGAGGTCGCAGCCAAGATGCGCGCGCTGATCCCGCGGCAGATGTTCGACGTTGCCGTCCAGGCCGCGATCGGATCGCAGATCATCTCCCGCGAGACCATCAAGGCGATGCGCAAGAACGTGCTTGCCAAGTGCTACGGCGGGGACATCACGCGGAAGAAGAAGCTGCTCGAGAAGCAGAAGGCGGGGAAGAAGCGCATGAAATCCGTCGGCAGCGTCGAGATTCCCCAGGAGGCGTTCCTCGCCGTGTTGCAAGTGGGGGGCAAGTGACGCGTCGTCCACGCTGCGATTGCGCAAGCGGGGAGAGGGCCGGGGTGCAGCAGGCGCGCACGAGACTGCGTGCGACAATACCGGCCGCCTGAGATCCCGACCACCGGTTCCGCCACTACATCCGATCACGACCGATCCACGATACGACCCGCCTCCAATGGACTTCGCCCTCATCCTGTTCGTTCTCACCTCCATCACCGGCCTCGCATGGCTTGCCGACCGCATGTTCCTCGAGGCGAAGCGCGCCCCGGGTTCCCGCGAGCCGATCTGGGTCGAGTACGCGAAGTCGTTCTTCCCGGTCCTGCTGGTCGTGTTCCTGCTCCGCTCGTTCGTGGCCGAGCCGTTCAAGATCCCATCGTCATCGATGAGGCCGACGCTGGCCGTTGGGGATTTCATCCTGGTCAACAAGTTCACCTACGGCATCCGGATCCCGATCATCGAGCGGAAGATCATTCCGATGCACGATCCGCAGCGGGGCGACGTCGTCGTGTTCAGGTATCCGCTCAATCCGTCCCAGGACTTCATCAAGCGCGTGATTGGCGTGGGAGGCGATGTCGTCGAATACCGCGACAAGAACCTGACGGTGAACGGCGTGCCCTGGCCGCAGGAGCACGACGATTCGTACAGCTACCTCGAAGGATTGCGCTTCGAGACGCTGAAGCGGGCGACCGAGCTCACCGACGGGAATCCGCGGAAGGCGCATACGATCGGCATCAACGAGGGTGCGCAGCCGGTCTACGCCTCCAACGTGCGGGCATTCCCGGGGCGCGAGAATTGCGACTACAATGAGCGCGGCTTCCGGTGCAAGGTGCCGGCGGGCGAGTACTTCATGATGGGAGACAATCGCGACAATAGCGACGACAGCCGCTACTGGGGTTTCGTCCCGGACGCGAACATCCGCGGCAAGGCGTTCTTCATCTGGTTCAACTGGGACGACCTCGCCTCCTTGGAATTCAAGCGCATCGGCAGCATCATTCATTGACCGGCTTTCGGGACTGCAACTTCGCGGAGGGGACATGAGGGCTGGAAGCCAGCGCGGACTGTCGATGATCGGTTTCCTGTTCACGACGGCCGTCATCATCATCGCGGCACTGATCGCGTTCCGGGTAGGACCTTCGTATATCGAGTACTTCACCGTCCAGAAGGCCCTCGACCAGACCATGCAGGACGTCCGGGACCCGACGGCGGTCGCGATCCACAGCTCGATGGATCGTCGCCTGTCGGCCGACTACGTCGATTCGGTGAGCGCTGCCGACGTCGTGGTGACCCGCGAGGGCAACAAGATCGTCGCCACGATGTCGTGGCAGAAGGTTCTGCACATGATCGGCAACGCGAGCATCCTCCTCGACTTCGAGGCGCGCTCGACTCGCTGACAGCGCCGCGCCTTGCCCATTGCGATCGACCACGAGTTCCGCGATCCCGATCTGCTCCGGCAGGCGCTGACGCACCGAAGCTTCGGCGTTCCGCACAACGAGCGGCTCGAGTTCGTGGGGGACGCGGTCCTTAACTGCGTGATCGCGCTCGCGCTCTACGAGCGCTTTCCCGAACTTCCCGAAGGCGACCTGTCGCGCGTGCGCGCGCACCTCGTCAACCGCGATACCCTCGCGCGGCTCGCACGGCAGCTCGAGCTCGGCGCGTCGATGCGCCTCGGGGAAGGGGAGCAGAAGAGCGGTGGCGCCGACCGCGGATCGATCCTGGCCGACGCTCTCGAGGCGATCTTCGGGGCGGTGGCGATCGACGCGGGATACGGCGCGGCGGCCCGCGTGATCAACGGCGTGTTCGGCGAGTTGCTCCACGACGCCGATCCGCGTCGGCTGGGCAAGGACGCGAAGACGCTGTTGCAGGAGTGGCTGCAGTCCCAGCGCCTGCCGGTGCCCGAGTACGCGATCGTCGCGACGGCTGGCGAAGCGCATGCCCAGCAGTTCACCGTCGAATGCAGGATTGCGCTGCTGTCGATCGTGACGTCCGGAACGGGATCGAGCCGCCGCATCGCCGAGCAGGATGCCGCCGCGCAGGCGTTCGCCGCCGCGACCCGGGGGCCGCGTGCCCGCAGCCATGTCTAGGCCGCCGGCAGGACCGCATCGCTGCGGCCACGTCGCGATCGTCGGTCGCCCGTCGGTCGGCAAGTCGACGCTGCTCAATGCGCTGGTTGGCGAGAAGATCAGCATCACCTCGCGAAAGCCGCAGACGACGCGCCACCGGATCACCGGCATCCTGACCGATCCCGACATCCAGTATGTCTTCGTCGATACCCCCGGATTCCAGACCCTGCACCGGTCGCGGCTCAACGATCGCCTGAACCGTGCGGTCCGCGACAGCCTGGCCGAGGTCGATGTCGTCGTCGTCGTCGTCGATGCCCGGCACTTCAATCACGCCGATCGCGCGGTGCTGGCGCTTTGCCCCGGTGGCGTGCCGGTGATCCTGGCGCTCAACAAGATCGACCTGGTCGCCGACAAGCTCACACTGCTGCCCCGGATCGCCGAGATCGCGAAGCTGCGCGATCTTGCCGCGATCGTCCCGATCTCCGCCGAGCGGGGCACCGATCTGGCGACCCTGAAGCGGGAGCTTGCGCGTCACCTCCCCGAGTCTCCTTCCCTGTACCCGGAGGACGAGTTCACCGACCGCGACGAGCGGTTCCTCGCCGCCGAATTCATCCGCGAGAAGATCTTCAGGCAGCTCGGCGACGAAGTGCCCTATTCGACGGCGGTGACCATCGAGAGCTTCGAGCACGACGGGGCGATGCGGCGCATCCGCGCGACGGTCCTGGTCGACAGGGCGGGCCAGCGCGCGATTCTCGTCGGCGAGGGTGGGGCCCGGATGAAGGCGATCGCGTCGGCGGCGCGCGGCGACATGGAGAACGCATTCGGAGGCCGCGTGTTCCTCGAGGTGTGGGTGAAGGTGAAGGAGGGGTGGTCGCAGAGCGACGCCACGCTGACGCGGCTTGGCTACTGACATGAGGACGCCAAGGGATCGCCGAGACGACGAGCCGGCGTACGTGCTGCACAGCTACGCGTACAAGGAGACCAGCCTGATCGTCGAGGCCTTCACCGAGAGCGCAGGGCGGGTCGCGATGGTCGCGCGCGGGGCCAAGCGCCCTCGATCCGAGCTGCACGGCGTGCTGCAGGCGTTCCAGCCGCTTTCGCTCGGGTGGGCCGGCGCGGGCGAGCTCAAGACGTTGACGAAGGCGCAGTGGTGCGGCGGCTTGCCGCTGCCGGCCGGCGCGGCGCTGCTGTGCGGCTTCTACCTGAACGAGCTGGTGCTGAAGCTCCTGCCGCGCGACGATCCCCATCCTGCGCTGTGGCTCGCCTACGAGTCCGCGTTGCGCGCGTTGACGGGAACCTCGGCACCGCCCGCCCAGGCGGAGATCCTGCGCCGTTTCGAGCTGCGTCTGCTGGCGGAGCTGGGCTATGCGCTCGCGCTGACCCACGAAGCCGACACCGGGGCGCCGGTCGAACCCGGCGAACGCTACCATTACGCCTTCGATCGCGGGCCGCGCCGCTGGGTGGCGGAACCCGGCGCCTCGCCTTCCGGCCGCTGGCCGCACGTCCGCGGGGCGACACTGATCGCGCTCGCGACCGAGCGCTATCCCGATGCCGAGACTGCGGCCGAGGCCAAGCGCCTGATGCGCAGCGTGCTCGACCATTATCTCGAGCAGCGGCGCATCTTCAGCCGCCGCATCGTGCAGGACCTGGCGGCGCTGGACGACGACAAGGACAGGAGCGAACGATGAGCGAAAGGAATCCGCGGTGATCGACCTCGGCGTCAACATCGACCACGTCGCCACGCTGCGCGAGGCGCGGCGGACCTACGAGCCCGATCCGGTCTGGGCCGCCGTCGAGGCGCACCTGGGGGGCGCCGACGGCATCACCGTCCACCTGCGCGAGGATCGGCGCCACATCCAGGACGAGGACGTGCGACGCCTGCGCGATCTCGTGCACATCAAGCTCAACCTCGAGATGGCCGCGACCCAGGAAATGATCTCGATCGCCTGCGCGCTGCGCCCCGAGATGGCGATGCTGGTGCCCGAAGGACGCCAGGAGGTGACCACCGAGGGCGGGCTCGACGTGGCGCGGCAGGAGGCGAAGCTCAAGGACGCAGTCGCCCGCCTCGCCGACGCCGGCATCGTCACTTCGGTGTTCATCGATGCGGAGCTCGCACAGGTCGAGGCAGCGGCGCAAGTAGGGGCCCGGGTCTGCGAGCTGCACACGGGTCCTTATGCGCACGCGTTCCACGCGCGCGGACGCGATTCGGAGAGCGCTCCGGTGGTCGCCGAGCTGGACAAGCTCCAGCGCGCCGGCAATGCGATACGCGAGCTCGGCATGCGCTTCAACGCGGGCCACGCACTCAACTATGTCAACGTGCAGCCGGTCGCCGCGCTCCCGGGCGTGCGCGAGCTGCACATCGGGCATGCAATCGTGGCGCGCAGCGTCTTCGTCGGATTGCGCGAGGCCGTGCGGGAGATGAAGGCGCTGATGCGCCAGGCGGACGGTCGGGGCCGGCGCGACGAGGTCGAAGCCACGAGGTCGAATCCATGAGGTCGCGTGGAGCCTCCGCGCGCGGCCCGGCGATGCTGGGGGTCGAATCGCTCGCGCTGACGGGGTCCGACCGCACGCGCCTCGCCGACCCGCGGGTGGGCGGCGTGATCCTGTTCACCCGCAATTTCCAGTCATCGCAGCAGCTTCGCGCCCTCACCGCGTCGATCCGCAACCTGCGCCCGGAACTCCTGATCGGCGTCGATCACGAAGGTGGGCGGGTGCAGCGCTTCCGCGGCGACGGATTCTCCGAGCTGCCGCCGATGCGCACGCTGGGCGAACAGTGGGATGCCGATCCGGCGCAAGCCCACGAGGCCGCGTTTCGCCACGGCGTCGCGATCGCCCGGGAACTGCGAGCGCACGGCGTCGACTTCAGCTTCACGCCGGTGCTGGACCTCGACCACGGCCGGAGCGCGGTGATCGGCAACCGCGCGTTCCACGCCGATCCTGTAGTCGTCGCCGATCTCGCCGGTGCGCTGCTGCGCGGCCTCGAATCGCGCGGCGTCGCGGGCGTCGGCAAGCATTTCCCCGGCCATGGCTACGTTGCCGCGGACTCCCACGTCGACACCCCGGTGGATCGACGCCACCTCGACACGATTCTCGCCGCGGACGTGATTCCGTTCTCGGCGCTGATCGCCCAGGGACTGCAGGCGATCATGCCGGCGCACGTCGTCTATCCCGCCGTCGATTCGCGGCCTGCCGGTTTCTCGCCGGTGTGGATCGGCGAGATCCTGCGCGGGCGACTGGGCTTCGACGGCCTGGTGTTCTCGGACGATCTCGAGATGGCCGGTGCCCATTCGGCAGGCGACATCGTGGCGCGCGCCGATGCTGCGCTCGCGGCCGGCTGCGACGTGGTCCTGGTCAGCAACGGCTTCGACGCGATGGACGAGCTGCTGGCGCGCTGGACGCCCGCAGCGCAACCTTCGCTCGCACAGCGCTGGGCGCCGATGGCAGTGCGTAGATCGGTTGCGCGCAAGCGGTGACGCGGCGGTCCAGCCGGGAGCGGGAAGGGGCTTAGGCGAGAAGCCGCCGGATCGGGCGCTAGTGCGGATGCGGCCAGCGGCCGCCCAGCCGGTGGGTAATCTCCTCGGCGATGTGCGACACCAGGGGCCCGAGCTGCTTGATCCGTTCGTCGGGCAGCCGCGAGGTCGGTCCTGCGATCGAGATCGCGCCCAGGGGTTCCGCATGCTCGTCGTAGAACGGCGCCGCGACGCAGCGCGTTCCTGGCAGGTGCTCCTCGTCGTCGAACGACCAGCCGCGCTGGCGGATGACCCGGATGCTCGCCCACATTGTCTCGGGCGAGGTGATCGTGTTCTCGGTGATGCGCGGCAGGCCGCGGACCTTCAGCATCGCGTCGATCTGGTCGTCGGGAAGCGATGCGAAGATCGCCTTGCCGACGCCCGACGCGTGCAGCGGCACGCGGCTTCCCAGCTTGACGATCGTGCGCATCGTCTCCCGGCACTGAACCTGGTCGATGAACACCGCCTCGGTGCCGTCGAGGATCGCGAGGTTCGTGGTCTCGCCCGCCTGCTCCATCAGTCTGCGCATGTAGGCGTGGCTCTGGGCGACGAAATCGCGATTGGACAGGAAGCTCGAGCCGACGGCGAACGCCTCGATGCCCACGTACCACAGACCAAGGTCGCCTGCCTGGTAGACGTAGCCGATCTTCTCCAGCGTCGACAGCAGACGGTGGGTCGTCGATGGCGGCAACTGGACGCGCTGCGCGATGGCGGTCAGCGTGAGTCCCCCTTCCGCGCGGGCGAGGCACTTGAGGATCGACAGGCCGCGGGTCAGGCTCTGGACCTGGGCGGTCTCGGCGCCCGGAGTGGCGGGCGTGCGCCCGCGGCGCGCGGGAGGGGTGAGGCGATGCAGGGCGGTCATGGGTTCGGTCGGGCAGGCGCGATGCGACGGAGCCATAGCCTACACGTCGCGGCCGCCGGCCGCGGCGGCGCGGTTTCCCGGGGCCCTTGGTCTGGGGCTAGAGCCTGAGCGCGGCGATGCCGATGACGACGCTGGTGGCGCCGGCGATGCGCACTGCGCCGAAGCCTTCGCGCAGCCACAGTGCCCCGATCAGGGCCGCGAACAGCACCGACGTCTCGCGCAGCGCGGCGACGGCGGCGACGGGTGCCTGCGTCATCGCGTAGAGGGCGATTCCATAGGCAGCGAAGCTCCCCATGCCTCCCAGCAGGCCGCGTCGCCACCCGCGGCGCAGGTAGTCGAGCGCGGGCGCACCGCGCGTCCCGGCGATCCACGCGAGAAACGGCAGGCCCTCGATGAAGATCAGCCAGGTTGCGTAGGCAACGGCATTGCCGGTTGCGCGCGCGCCGCTCGCGTCGACCAGCGTGTAGGCGGCGATCACCGCGGCATTGGCGAATGCCCAACCCGCGGCGGCGGGCCGATGCCGGCGACCGTGCACGAATGCGATGCTGACGATGCCGGCGCAGATCAGCGCGATTCCCGCCATGGCGTGAGCGCCGGGAAGCTCGTTCAGCAGCACGGCGCCCAGGATCGCGACCAGCAGCGGAGCGGTGCCGCGCATCAACGGGTACGCAAACGACAGATCCCCGGTCCGGTACGCCTGCGCCAGCGTCGCGTAATACGCAAAATGGACGAGCGACGACGCCGCGACGAATTTCCACGCAGCCGGCCCGGGCAGCGGCACCAGCGGCAGCACCAGCATGGCGCAGGCCGACGAGCCGGCGACGACCGAAGCGGTGTCGAGCATCGGGTCGCCGCCACGGGCGCTCTTCAGCAGTGCGTTCCAGCCTGCGTGCAGCACGCCCGCACCCAGCACGGCGAGGGTGATGCCGGGCGAGAGCTCGTGGATCGGCGCCGTCACGCGCTGCGCAGCCGAAAGGAAGCTGGCGGCACGCTTACACGGTGCCGGGAGTCCGGGTCTGCCATGCGCCCGCGGCGGGCCTCGCCGCGGCCTCGGCGTCGGCGGGCTTGAGGCGCGTCCGGGCGAGCACCCCTGCCGCTTCGAGGATCGGGTACGCGATCGAGCAGATGTGCGAGTTGATTCGGCGCAGGTCGGAGATCAGGTCGAGGTGCAGCGACGACGACTCGATGCTCTCGATCGCATGCTCGGCGAGGCGCGCGAGGTGGGAGTTCGCGTAGGCGCGCTCGAGGTCGCGGAACAGCACTTTCTGCGCGAGCAGCTCCTGCGCGTTCTTGAGGTCGCCGCTCAGGAAGACCGAAAGTCCGAGTCGCAGGTTGTCGATCAGGCGCGAATGCAGGTCGCAGATCTCGGCCATGCCGGCCTCCGAGAAATTGCGGCCTTTGTCGATCTTCTTGTCCTCGACGTCCATCAGGATGCGCTCGATGATGTCGCCGACCTGTTCCATGTTGATCGCGAACGCGACCACATCGGCCCAGCGGCGGCTCTCTCGCGGCTCCAGCGCCTCGCGGGGAATCTGCGCCAGGTACAGCTTGACCGCGGTGTACAGCTCGTCGACGACGTCGTCCATGTTGCGCAGGCGCACGGCCAGCGTCCGGTCGTTGGTCGTCAGCACCTTCAGCGTGCCGGTGAGCATCTCCTCGACGACGTCGCCGATGCGCATCGCCTCGCGGGCCGCGCAGCCGATGGCGACGCTCGGCGTCTCGAGTGCCGACGGATCGAGATGGCGCGGCTTGGCGGGATCCGCGGAGGCGGGGCGCGCCGGAAGCAGGCGTTCGGCCAGCCGCGCGATGCTCTCGGTCCAGAACACCAGCAGCAGGGCGAGCGCGACGTTGAAGCCGAGGTGGAACAGCACGACCTCGCGCGCCGGATCGAGGCCCAGGATCGCGATCCACCGGTCGAGATGGGCGACCAGCGGGATCGCGAGCACGCAACCGATCAGCTTGAAGAGGAAGTTGCCCAGCGTCACGCGCCTCGCCTCGGGTATCGCGCGCAGCGTCGACAGCATCCCCAGCACGCCGCTGCCGAGGTTCGCCCCCAGCACCAGCCCGAGCGCCACCGGAAGGGAGAGCACATGCAGCGATGCCAGCGACGCGAACAGCAGCACTGCGGCGAGGCTCGAGTAGCAGAGGATCGTGAACAGCGCGGCGACCAGCATGTCCAGGATCACGTCGCCGGTCAGCGAGGCGAAGATCACCTGCACCCCGGCCGCCTGGACCACCGGGCGCGCGGCGACGGAGATCCACTGCAGCGCGAACATGATCAGTCCGAGGCCGAGCAGGATGCGGCCGAAGCGGCCCGCGGCGGTCGCCTGGCTCGACAGGTACAAAACGATGCCGGCGAAGATCAGTAGCGGGGCGAGCCACGACAGGTCGAACGACAGCAGCACGGTGACGAGTGCGGTGCCTACGTCCGCGCCCAGCATGACGGCCAGCGCCGGGGCGGTGCCGATCAACCCCTGGCCGGCGAACGCGGCGACGATCATCGCCGTCGCCGTGCTGCTCTGGATCAGTCCGGTGACGCCCAGCCCGGCGAAGAAGGCGGGCACCCGCCTCGACACGCTGCGGCGCAGGACGCGGCGCAGGTTGCCGCCGTACATGCGCAGGATCGCCGTGCGAACGATGTGCGTGCCCCAGACCAGCAGCGACACCCCGGCCAGCAGGTTGAGCAGCACCTGCATTCAGCTCACCATGGCAGCGAGTAGGTCTTGACGTTGGTGAAGCTCTTCATTGCTTCCTGCACGCCTTCCTTGTAGCCGAGTCCCGAATCCTTGATCCCGCCGAACGGGGTCAGCTCGAGGCGGTAGCCGGGAACTTCGCGGATGTTGACCGTCCCGACGTTGAGCTCGGTCACGAAGCGGGTCACGTAGTCGAGGCGGTTCGTGCATACCGACGAGGACAGCCCGTAGGCGGTCGAGTTGGCGATGCGGATCGCGTCGTCGGCATCGCGGAAGCGTATGACCGGCGATACCGGGCCGAAGGTCTCGGTGCGCACGACGTCCATGTCGGGCGTCACGTGATCAATGACCGTCGGCGAGTAGAGCGCGCCGTCGCGCAGGTTGCCGTACAGCAGCTTCGCGCCCTGGTCGACCGCGGCGCGGACCTTGGCTTCGAATCCCGCGGCCGCGGCCGCATCGATGACCGTGCCCATGTCGACGTTCGGGTCGGCAGGGTCGCCCCAGGTCCATGCCCGGGTGCGCGCGAGGAGGCGCTCGACGAAGGCCTCCGCGACGCGCTCCTGCACCAGCATGCGCTTGACTGCCGTGCAGCGCTGGCCCGAGTTCTTGTACGACCCGGTCGCGGCGAGGGTGGCGGCTTCGTCGAGATCGGCATCCTCCATCACGATGATCGGGTCGTTGCCGCCGAGCTCGAGCACCTGGCGCTTGTAGACGGCCTTGGCGGCGATGTACTTCCCCACCGGAACGCCTCCGGTGAACGTGACGAGGTCGACGTCGGGATTGGTGAGCATCTCGTCGGCGATCTCGCGCGGGTCGCCGGTGACAACCGAGAACATCGGCGGCGGCAGGCCGGCCTCGTACAGGATGTCGGCGAGGATGAGCGCCGTCAGCGGCGTCTTCTCGGTGGGCTTCAGCACCATACGGTTGTTGGTCGCCACCGACGGCGCGACCTTGTGCGCAACCTGGTTCAGCGGGTGGTTGAATGGGGTGATCGCCGAGATGACGCCCTGCAGCGGCTCGCGCAGCGTGTACACCTTGCGCGACTTGCCGTGCGGCGTGAGGTCGCAGGAAAAGACCTGTCCGTCGTCCTGCAACGCAGCGTTGCCGGCGAATACGAAGACATCGCAGGCACGGCCGACCTCGTAGCGCGAGTCCTGCTTGCAGATGCCGCATTCGGCGGTGATCAGGTCCGACAGCGCGTCGGCGCGCTCGCGGATCAGCGCGGCGGTCCGTTGGCAGATCGCGTAGCGCTCGTAGCGGGACAGACGGGGACGGTAGGCGCGGGCCTGCGCGAAGGCGCCGCGGATCTGCTCGACGCTGGCCTTGGGAACGGTGCCGACCAGGGCCCCGGTGTAGGGATCGTGGACCTCGAGCCTGCCGGCGGCGTCGACTCGCTCGCCGGCAATGCGCATCGGCTCGTGGCGGGCCGGTGCCTGGACGAATCTGCGAAGGTCGTTCATCGTATTTCCGGGGCGTCAGGCAAGATGGTTGAGCGCCAGGTCGAAGGCGTCGAAATTGCGCCAGCGTCGCGTCGGCAGGTCGGGCGCGGACCGGTTGGCGATCAAGGGCACCTGTTGCTCCGAGGTGCCGCCGTGCGAGCGCAAGGGTGCGTCGAGTCCGGACAGGTCGTGGCGATCCACGCGGCTGCCGATGGCCGTCAGGCGCTCCGAAACGACGACCAGGTCGCCGATGCGATCGGGAGGAAGCTCGAAGCGCCGGCAGGCTTCGGGGCGCAGCATCGCGGAATCGATGCCGGGCAACTCGGCGATGCGACGGCACAACGCCGCGGGGTCCAGGCCGTTGCCGACGTGGACCGTGGCGAACGAGCCCAGCGCGCCGTGATGGACGACGTACGGATCGGTGATCGGCAGGATGACGCGCGTCGCGCCCTGGCCGTACCAGCGGTCGAGAACATCCTGCAGGAAGACGACGTTGGGCCGCCCGAACGCGTCGGTCTTGGCGTTCATGCCGTGATCGGCGGTCAGGACGATGACGGCTCCGAGCGCATCGAGGCGCGCGAGGTAGCGGTCGAGCATCGCGGTGAACGCGTTGGCGGCAGGGGTCCCGGGGGCGTGCTTGTGCTGCACGTAGTCGGTGGTCGACAGGTAGAGGAGGTCGGGGCGCTCCCGCTCCAGCAGCGCGCAGCCGGCTGCGAACACGAATTCGGAAAGCTCGGCGCTGTAGACCGAAGGCAGCGGCATCCCGGTCAGGGCCATCGCGTCGGCGATGCCGTTCTCCGATTGGGTCACGCGATCTGCCTTCTCCGAGGAGAAGCAGATGCCTTTCATCCGGTGCCCCAGCAGCGTTCGCAGCTTGTCCTTGGCGGTCACCACGGCAACCTTCGCTCCGGCATCGGCGAACGCGGCGAGTATGGTCCCGGCGCGCAGGTACGTCGGGTCGTTCATCATCACCTCGGCCCGTGCCTCGGTGTCGTAGAAATAATTGCCCGCGATGCCGTGCACCGAGGGCGGCGTCCCGGTGACGATCGAGAGGTTGTTCGGATTGGTGAAGGAGGGTACAACGCAGTCGGCGGTCAGGCAGGTGCCGCGTCCGTTCAGCGACGCCATCCACGGCGCGCTGCCGGCGGTGATCGCCTGGCTCAGGTAATCCGGCTCGCAGCCGTCGACGCAGACGACGACGGTTGGCACCAGGGGCCAGCGATAGCTGCGACCGTTGACGGCGAGGGATCTCATCGGGGCTGCCCGGTGTCGCCGGCTCGCGGCGGATCGTCGCGGACGCGGTGCACCCGGTCGCGGCTCGCCATCGCGTGGTCGTACAGCGCGCGGCCCGCGGCCGCGGCCTGTCCGGACGCGATGCTTGCGACAATCGCGCGATGCTCGCGGATCGACAGCGGCAGGCGTCCCGCCTGTCCGAGCGACGCGCGGCGATGCAGGTGCAGCTCGTTGACCAGGCGCCGATAGAGCAGCGTCAGCTTGGGATTCCCGGCGAGCTGCACGATCCGGTCGTGGAAGGCGACATTGGCATCGAGGTAGGCGTCGACGTCGCCGCCGGCCCGCTCCATGCGGTCGACGAGGGCGCGCAACTCGGCGACGTCGGCAGGCGCCGCGTTCTGCGCGGCACGACGACCGGCGTACTGGTCGAGGACCGCGCGCAACTCGAAGATCTGGTCGGCTTCGTCGACGCCGATCTGGCGCACGAACACGCCGCGGTTCTTTTCCAGCCTCACGAGCCCCGACTCCTCGAGCGCGCGGAACGCTTCGCGCAGCGGACCGCGGGAGACGCCCAGCATGGATGCGAGCTCGGCTTCGCGCAGTTGCGCCCCCGCGGCGAGGTCGCCCGCGAGGATCATCCGCTCGACCTCGCGCTGCAGCAGTCCCGGCAGCGAATGCGCCTGCAGCAGGGCGATCGGATGGTCGGGCGCCACGCGTCGCGTCGCGTCGATGCCGGCGCCGGGCGCGCGGCGCCGGGCGCCGGCGCGGGGGGAATGGGTCTTCAGCATCTTGCGATTAGACTCTGTCAGGTGTAGATTGTCAACAATCGGCAATCGTAAACGAAGGAACCGTTCGATGAGCAATTTCAGTCGCGATCCGATCCTGCTGACGCCGGGTCCGCTGACGACCTCGCTCGCCACGAAGTTGGCGATGCTCAGGGACTGGGGTTCCTGGGATTCGGGATTCAACGCGATCACCGGGAGGGTGCGCGAGCGGCTGCTGTCGATCGCCGGGGCCGAAGGCTCGCACGTCTGCGTGCCCCTGCAGGGCAGCGGAACCTTCGCCGTCGAGGCAGTGGTCAGCACCCTGGTGCCACGCGACGGGCACGTGCTCGTACTGATCAATGGCGCCTATGGGACTCGCCTCGCCAGGCTTGCAAGGATGATGGGGCGGCGCGTCAGCGCACTCGAGACCGCCGAGGACGTTCCGGTGGCGGTCGCGGACGTCGAGAGGCTGCTGCGGGCCGATTCGTCGATCACTCACGTGGGCCTGGTCCACTGCGAGACCTCGACCGGCATCCTCAACCCGCTGGAAGCGATCGGCGACGCCGTCGCGCGTTGCGGCAGGCACCTGATCATCGACGCGATGAGCTCGTTCGGCGCCTTGCCCATCGATGCGCGCCGCGTGCCATTCGAAGCGCTGGTCGCGGCGTCGGGCAAGTGCATCGAAGGCCCCCCGGGCATCGGTCTCGTGCTGGCGCGCCGAAGCGTCCTCGAGCATTGCGCGGGCAACAGCACGTCGCTGTCGCTGGACCTCCACGACCAGTGGCAGTACATGGAGCGGACGACCCAGTGGCGCTTCACGCCGCCGACGCATGTCGTGGCGGCATTCTCCGCGGCGCTCGAGTCCTTCGACGCAGAAGGCGGCCAGGCGGCGCGCCTCGCGCGCTACACGCGCAACTGCGAGGTCCTGGTCCGCGGCATGGAGGAACTCGGCTTCCGGCGCTTCCTCGACCCTCGCGTCCAGGCGCCGATCATCGTCACTTTCCACGCACCTGCCGATCCGCGCTACGGCTTTCGGGAGTTCTACGATCGCGTGCGCGACAAGGGATTCATCCTCTATCCGGGCAAGCTCACGCGGGTCGAGACGTTTCGCGTCGGATGCATCGGCGCCATCGGCGCCGACGAGATGCGCCACGCGGTCAATGCCGTGCGCGACACGCTGGCCGAGATGGGGATCGAGCGGGCGGCGCCCGCCTGATCGGCGGCGCAGCCCTCGCTGCGGTCCGGCCCGGAGCCGCGCGCGGATCGCGGTTAGAATCGCGGCTTCCCTCCGAAGAGTCGGGCATGCCCGCGCGAATCCTGGACGGCAAGGCGCTGGCCGAAGGCGTGACCGGCGAGTTGCGCAAGCGCATCGCCGCGCGCATCGCCGCCGGCCGCGCCGCCCCCGGACTTGCGGCGCTGCTGGTCGGCAACGATGCCGCGTCGCAGGTCTATGTGCGCAACAAGCGCAGGACGGCCGACGGCATCGGCATGCGATCGCTGGCGTTCGATCTCCCGGCGAGCGCATCGGAGTCCGAGCTGCTCGCGCTGATCGGCCGCCTGAACGGCGACCCCTCGGTCAACGGCATTCTCGTCCAGCTGCCGCTGCCGGCGCAGATCGCGACGGCGCGGGTCATCGAGGCGATCGACCCGGCGAAGGACGTCGACGGCTTCCATCCGTACAACGTCGGCAGGCTGGTGCTGAGGATGCCGACGCTGCGCCCCTGCACGCCGTACGGCTGCATGCGGCTGCTCGCGGAGACCGGGGAGGATCTCGCTGGCAGGCACGCCGTCGTCATCGGCCAGTCGAATATCATCGGCCGCCCGATGGCGCTCGAGCTGCTGATGGCGCGCTGCACGGTGACCATCTGCCACACGGCGACCCGCGATCTGCCCGGGCTCGTGCGGCAGGCAGACGTCGTCGTCGCCGCGGTCGGCAGCGCCCACCTGGTGCGGGGCGACTGGATCAAGGCGGGCGCGACTGTCCTCGACGTCGGCATCAACCGGGGGGCGGACGGACGGCTCGTCGGCGACGTCGACTTCCAGGCGGCGCGCGAGCGCGCCGCCTGGATCACCCCGGTGCCAGGCGGCGTCGGACCGATGACCATCGCGATGCTCCTCGCCAACACGCTGCGCGCAACCGAGATGCAGGAGCGCTGAACGCGCGGCTTGCCGGTCAGCGCCGCAGCTTGCGCGCGCGCACCGCGTCCAGGAACTCGTTGAGGATCGGCGCCCCGTCGAGATGGTCGCTGCGCATTCCGGGACCGAACATGAATTCCGGGTGCCACTGGACGCCGACGACATAGCTCGGCCCGCGCCAGCGGATCGCTTCGACGACGCCGTCGGGAACCGATTGCGCTTCGACGATCAGGCCGCGACCCAGCTTATTGACCGCCTGATGGTGGATGGAGTTGATCAGCGCCTCGCCGCGTTCGGGATAGAGCTTGGCGAGCCCCCCGCCGGGTACGAACGTGGCGAGGTGATACTTGTCCTCGTACTGGCCGGCGTCGCGATGGGACTGGGCGCCGGGGAGTTGGGTCGGGATGTCCTGGTACAGGGTGCCCCCGAACGCGACGTTGATCATCTGGCAGCCGCGGCAGATCCCCAGTACCGGCTTCCCCTTGCCGACGAACGCTTCGAACAGCTCGATCTCATAGCGGTCGCGGACGCGATCGCCGACCCATTCGGGGTCGCGCGCCTCCTCGCCGTAGGTCGGCGGCGCGATGTCCGCGCCGCCTTGCAGCACCAGCGCGTCCAGCGCCTCGGCATAGTGATAGAGGCGCATTTCGCTACGCTTGACCAAGCCCTCGGATTCGATGGCCGGGATCATGAACACCAGCACGTTCTTGGACATCACCCACTGGGTGACCGACTGCTCCAGGTAGTGCAGCGTCTTCGTGTAGACGCCGCCCAGCGTGCGCGTCAGCTCGCTCGGATGGTGGATGCGCGCGGATATGCCGATGAGGAGCGGCGCGGGCATGACCGGCTAGGAGGGTCGGCGCCGTGGCCGCCGGCCGCGACCGGTGCGGGAGGGGGGAAAAGCCTGGGCGTGTTTCACGATCGCACTCCCGCGCATCATACCGCCGTTGCGACTCGCCGGTACGCATCCGCGGGCCGCGGAGCAGTCGGCTGGCACAATGGCCGTCGTCCCACCGATCGAGGCCGCCGTTGAGGACCGGTTCCGCGCTGCTCGCCGTTCACGCCGCCGTCGCGCTGTTTGCGCTCGCGGCGCTGTTCGGAAAGTGGATCGCGCTGCCGGCGACCGCGATCGTGCTGGGACGGACCAGCTTCGCGGCGATCGCGCTCGCGCTGACGCTGCGGATCCGCGGCCGTCCCGCCGGCCCGCCGACGCCGGCGCTCGCCGCCAACGGCGTGATCCTGGCACTGCATTGGGTGTCGTTCTTCGCCGCGGTGCAGTCGGCGAGCGTCGCGATCGCCTTGCTGGGCTATGCGAGCTTTCCGCTGTTCGTGCTGGTCATGGAGCGCCCTGCGGCACCGCATGGCGTCGCCAAGCAGCGCTACGCGCCCGCAGCCCTGGTGATCGCGGGCCTGCTCCTGATCGTCCCCGCGTTCTCATGGTCGAACCTCGCATCGCAAGGACTGGCGTGGGGTCTCGTATCGGGTGCAAGCTTTGCCTGGCTCGCCGTGCGCAACCGCGTGCTGGTCGCCGCCGACGACCCGGCGCGCATTGCGCTGTGGCAGAACGCCGCCGCGGCGGCGTGCCTGCTCCCGATCGCGGCGCTCGGGGGAGCGCAGGCGCTGCCGACTGCGCGCGACCTC
>DASYXO010000303.1:0-3380 GCA_035934825.1 Casimicrobiaceae bacterium | reverse complement strand
CGCAGGGCCGCGTCAAGGAGGCGGCGATCCTGTCGACCTGCAACCGGACCGAGGTGTATTTCCACGGCGGCGAGCCCGGGTCGGTCGCACGCTGGCTGGAGGATGCGCATCGGCTGCCGCGCGCGGCGCTCGACCCCTACGTCTACACGTTGCCGCGCGAGCGTGCGGTGACGCACGCTTTTCGCGTCGCCAGCGGCCTCGATTCGATGGTCCTCGGCGAACCGCAGATCCTCGGCCAGATGAAGCAGGCCGTGCGTTCGGCGCAGGCCGCCGGATCGCTGGGGCTGGTATTGAACCGCCTGTTCCAGCGCACATTCGCCGTCGCCAAGGACGTACGCACGCAAACCGACATCGGCAGCGCGTCGATCTCGATGGCTGCGGCGGCAGTGAAGCTCGCCGAGCGCATCTTCCCTGCGATCGCCGCGCAGCGGCTGCTGCTCGTCGGCGCGGGCGAAATGATCGAACTCGCGGCGACGCATTTCGCCGCGCGCGGGCCGCGTTCGATCACCGTTGCCAACCGGACGCTCGAGCGCGGCGACAAGCTGGCCCAGCGCTTCGGCGCCGAGGCGATCACGCTGACCGAGCTCACCCCGCGCCTGTCGCAATTCGACATCATCGTCACCTGCACCGCGAGCACGCTGCCGATCATCGGCAAGGGGACGCTCGAGCGCGTCATCCGGCAGCGCCGGCATGCGCCGGTGCTGATCGTCGACCTCGGCGTGCCGCGCGACGTCGAGGCCGAGGCAGCCGCGCTCGACGATGTCTTCCTCTACAGCATCGACGACCTCGCCGAGATCGTGAAGGGCAACCTGCAGGTCCGCCGCGAGGCGGTCGTCCAGGCCGAGCACATGATCGCGGCACAGGCGGCGCATTTCCTGCACTGGCTGCAGGGCCGCAGCGTGGTGCCGACCATCGCCGCGCTGGCGCAGCACCACGACGCGGTGCGCGGCGCCGAGCTCGAGCGTGCGCGGCGCCTGCTCGCCGCCGGTTCGAGTCCCGATGCCGTGCTCGAGTCGCTAGCCCGCGGCCTCAGCGGCAAGCTGCTGCACGCACCGCTTGCTGCGCTCAACGCCGCGGGCGACGCCGAGCGTGCCGAAATGATCGCGCTGTTCACGCGCGTCTACGGCCTGCCCGAGCCCTCGGCCGACCGCGAGTCGTAGCGGCCGCATCCACTGCCCCGGTTCCGCAGGTTGCGGGAAGGGGCGCCCTCTGCAGTCGCGGCAATGCCTGCGGGTTGCCCGCCTCCGGCCGCTCCGGCCCGGCCCGGACGCCGAGCCGGTCCCGAATCATCCGACACGCGCGACGCAGCGACGCAGGCATCCCCGGAACCCACGCACCCGATCCGAATGAAACAGTCGCTACGCACCAAGCTCGATCAGATCGGCGCGCGCGTCGCCGAGCTCGACGCACTGCTCGCGTCCGAGGACGCGACGCGCGACCTGGAGCGTTATCGTGCCTGGTCGAAGGAGCGCGCCGAGATCGACCCGATTGCCGCGCGCTACCGCGACCTCGGGCGCGCCGAGGCCGATCTCGCGACGGCGGCGGAGCTCGCGCGCGATCCGCAGATGCGCGAATACGCCGACGACGAGCGCCGTGCGGCCGAGGCACGCCTGGCGACGCTCGAAGGCGAGCTGCAGGCGATGCTGCTTCCGAAGGATCCCGACGACGAGCGCAACGTCTTCATCGAGATCCGGGCCGGAACGGGCGGCGATGAATCGGCGTTGTTCGCGGCGGACCTGTTCCGGATGTACTCCCGCTATGCTGAGCGGCAGCGCTGGAAGGTCGAGGTCGTCTCCGAGTCGGCGTCGGATCTCGGCGGCTATCGCGAGATCATCGCGCGCATCGTCGGCAGCCGCGTCTATGCACGCCTCAAGTTCGAGTCCGGCGGGCATCGCGTGCAGCGCGTGCCGCAGACCGAGGCACAGGGACGCATCCACACCTCGGCATGCACGGTGGCGATCCTGCCCGAGGCCGATCCGGTGGCCGACGTCGAGATCAACCCTTCCGACCTGCGCATCGATACCTTCCGCGCCTCGGGCGCGGGCGGGCAGCACATCAACAAGACCGATTCGGCGGTGCGCATCACCCATCTGCCGACCGGGCTCGTCGTCGAATGTCAGGACGACCGCTCGCAGCACCGCAACCGCGCGCAGGCGATGAGCGTGCTGGCGTCCCGGTTGGTCGACCGCGACCGTCGCGAGCGCGCGCAGAAGGAGGCCGCGCAGCGCAAAAGCCTGATCGGATCGGGCGATCGCAGCGAGCGCATCCGCACCTATAATTTTCCGCAAGGGCGCGTGACCGATCATCGGATCAACCTGACGCTCTACAGGATCGACGCGATCCTGGATGGCGACCTCGACGAGCTGATCGGTGCGCTGGGTCAGGAGTTCCAGGCGGAGCAGCTCGCGACGCTGGCGGGCGACGCATGAGCGCCTGGCTGACGACGCGGCGCCTCGCGCTGCACGAAATCGCCGCCGAGCACGCCAACGAGCTCCACGAGCTCGATTCCGATCCCCGCGTGATGCGCTACATCGGCAGCGGTCGCCTGTCGACGCGCGCTCAGGTCGACGATGCGATCCGGCGCATACCGCGCATCTATGCGCTCTATCCGGGGCTTGGCACCTGGCGCGCGACCCGGCGCGACGGTGGCGGATTCATTGGCTGGTTCGCACTCAAGTACATTCCGCGCACGGCCGAAGTAGAAGTGGGCTACCGCCTGCGCTTTCCCGCGTGGGGCCGGGGCTATGCCACGGAAGGGGCGCGCGCGCTCGTCGAGTACGGATTCGACGACCTCGGCCTGTACCGGATCATTGGCGTCACCCACCCCGACAATGCGGCGTCGCAGCGGGTGCTGCGGAAAGCAGGCCTCGCTGACGTCGGCTGGGGGCACTACTACGGCCGCCGGGTGCGGCTGTTCGAGTCTGTGCGCAACGACGCGTGGAAACCGCGATGGCCGCAGGAGCCCCTGCGGTCGTCCACCGCGCGATGACGGCGCCGCCAACGTTGCGCCAGGCATTGGCGCAAAGCGGCCTCGTCCCCGTCGACGGGCAGGTGTTGCTCGCGCACGTGCTTGGGCGCGAGCGCGCATGGCTGATCGCGCATGCCGGCGACGCGCTTTCGCGCGAGGATGCCGATCGCTACTTCGCGCTCGCCGAACGCAGGCGCGCGGGCGAGCCCGTCGCCTACCTGACCGGCTGGCGCGAGTTCTGGGGATTGCGCCTCGCCGTCGATCCTTCGGTGCTGATCCCGCGACCGGAAACCGAGACGCTGGTGGCAACGGCGCTCGCAAGGCTTTCCGCCGATCGAGTTTCGAGCGTGCTCGATCTCGGTACCGGATCGGGGGCGATCGCGCTCGCCGTCGCGCACGAGCGCCCGCACGC
>DASYXO010000278.1:0-14548 GCA_035934825.1 Casimicrobiaceae bacterium | reverse complement strand
CGTGCTGATCGACGAGCACCAGCGAAATCCGACGTTCACTAACATCTATGCGGTCGGCGTCTGCGTCGCGATCCCGCCGGTCGAGGCGACGCCGGTGCCCACCGGCGCCCCCAAGACCGGCTACATGATCGAGTCGATGGTCACCGCGACGGTCCGGAACATTCGCGACCAGCTCGACGGCAACGCGCCGGCAGCGAAAGCCACGTGGAACGCCATCTGCCTCGCCGATTTCGGCGACAGCGGCGTCGCATTCGTCGCGCTTCCCCAGATCCCGCCGCGCAACGTCAACTGGTTCGCCGAGGGCAAGTGGGTGCATCTGGC
Organism: Casimicrobiaceae bacterium; assembly: GCA_035934825.1. Lineage (GTDB taxonomy): Bacteria > Pseudomonadota > Gammaproteobacteria > Burkholderiales > Casimicrobiaceae > VBCG01. The sequence goes on along the minus strand of DASYXO010000278.1, from coordinate 14,227 downwards.
CAAGATCGCATTCGAGAAATACTTCATGCGCAAGATGAAGAAAGGCACCTCCGAGCCGATCTACGAGAAGTACGTGCTGAAGGCGCTCGGCATCGTCAAGCTCAAGTCCTGACGCATTCCTGACATTCCGTGGGCATCTCCGGCCGCATCGCACGACTGTTCCTCCAGTCCCGGCTCACTCCGCTGATCGCGCTGATCGCGTTGCTGCTGGGCGGGTTCGCGATCCTGGTCACCCCCCGCGAGGAGGAGCCGCAGATCGACGTGACGATGGCGAACGTGCTGATCCCGTTTCCGGGGGCCTCCGCCAAGGACGTCGAGACGCTGGTCGCGACCCCCGCCGAGCAGGTGATCTCGCAGATGCCGGGCCTCGAGCATGTGTTCTCGGTGTCCAAACCCGGCATGGCAGTCATCACTGCGCAGTTCAAGGTCGGCGTCCCGCGGATCGTCGCGCTGGTGCGCCTCTACGACACGATCCTGTCGAACAAGGACTGGCTGGCGACCCAGCTCGGCGTCGGCGACCCGCTGATCAAGCCCAAGGGCATCGACGACGTTCCGATCGTGTCGCTGACGCTCTGGACGCGCGACCGGGCGCGGGGCGCCTACGACCTCGAGCATGTCGCACACGCGATCGAGGTCGAGCTGAAGCGCGTCCCCGGCACGCGCGAAGTGACGACGATCGGCGGTCCCGGCCGCGTGCTGCGGGTGCTCCTCGATCCCGAGCGACTCGCCGCCTATGGCCTGGCAGCCTCGGACCTGCAGCACATGCTGCAATCGGCCAACACGGCGCGGCAGTCGGGGACGATCGACGCCGACAACAAGTCGATCCTGGTCGAGACCGGCGAGTTCCTGGCCAGCGCCAAGGACGTGGCATCGCTGGTCGTCGGCGCGTTCCATGGCAATCCGGTGTACCTGTCCGACGTGGCGCGCGTCGTCGACGGCCCGCCGCCGCCCGCGCGTTATGTCTGGCTCGGCACCGGCCCGGCCGCGAAGTCCGTCGGCATCGGCGCGGCCGGCGAATTTCCGGCCGTGACCGTCACGGTCACCAAAAAGCCGGGCGAGAACGCCGTCGACGTCGCCGATCGGCTGATCGCACGCGTCCACGAGCTCGACAACACCGTGATTCCCGACGGCGTCCACGTGACGGTGACGCGCAACTACGGCGTGACCGCGAACGACAAGGCGGTCAAGCTGATCGAGAAGCTCATTTTCGCGACGCTCTCGGTGGTGGCGCTGGTGTTCGCGACGCTGGGCCGGCGCGAGGCGGTGATCGTCGGTGGCGCGGTGATCCTGACGCTTGCCGCGACGCTGTTCGCGTCGTGGGCCTGGGGCTTCACGCTGAACCGCGTGTCGCTGTTCGCGCTGATTTTCTCGATCGGCATCCTGGTCGACGATGCGATCGTCGTCGTCGAGAACATTCACCGGCATCGCGGGATCGAGCCCGGGGTACCGCTCACCTCGCTGATACCCAAGGCGGTCGACGAGGTCGGCGGCCCGACGATCCTCGCCACCCTGACGGTGATCGCCGCACTCCTGCCGATGGCCTTCGTCACCGGCCTGATGGGGCCGTACATGAGCCCCATCCCGATCAACGCCAGCATGGGGATGGTGATCTCGCTGGCGATCGCATTCGTCGTCACCCCGTGGCTCGCACTGAAGCTCGCGCCGCCGGCGCACGCTCACCACGGACCGTCGCGCCTCGATGCGCGGCTGTCCAGCGGGTTCGCGCGCCTGCTGACACCCTTCCTCGAACCGAGCAAGGGCAAGCGCAACCGGCGTCTCCTGTGGATCGGAATCGTCGCCGCGATCCTGGTGTCGATGTCGCTTGCGTTGCTGCAGTTGGTCATCCTCAAGATGCTGCCCTTCGACAACAAGTCGGAGTTCCAGGTCGTCGTCGACATGCCCGCCGGAACGCCGGTCGAGGGCACTGCCGCCGTGCTGCATGCGATGGGCGCCTACATCGCGACCGTGCCCGAGGTCACCGACTACGAGGGCTACGCCGGCACCGCGTCGCCGATCAACTTCAACGGCCTGGTGCGGCAGTACTACCTGCGCCAGCTTCCCGAGAATGGCGACCTGCAAGTGAACCTCGTCGATAAGCGCCAGCGCGATCGCCAGAGCCACGAGATCGCGAGCGCCGTGCGGCCCGCGCTCGAGAAGATCGCCGCGAAGTTCCGCGCCAAGGTCAAGGTCGTCGAGGTCCCGCCCGGTCCGCCGGTGCTCTCCCCGATCGTCGCGGAGATCTACGGACCCGACGAAGCCGGGCGCCACCAGGTCGCGGAGTTCGTGCGGGGGCAGTTCGCCCGCGAGCCGGGAATCGTCGGCATCGACGATTCGATCGAGGCCAGCGCGCCCAGGATCCTCGTCCACGTCGACCAGGCGCGGGCGGCCGCGCTGGGCGTGTCCCAGGCCGACATCGTCGCGACCATGCGCATGGCGCTCGACGGAGAGGACGTGACGATGCTGCACGACGGCCAGGCCAAGTACGGCGTGCCGGTGCGCCTGACGCTTCCCGCGGAGCGGCAGTCGAAGCAGGACGAGCTGCTCGCGATGAAGGTGCATGGAGCAGACGGCGCGCTGGTGCCGCTGTCCGAAGTCGTGCAGGCGCGTCGCGTCGAGCGTGACCTGACGCGCTATCACAAGGACCTGCTGCCGGTGTCGTACGTGATCGCCGACGTCGCCGGCAAGGTCGACAGTCCCCTTTACGGCATGTTCGGCGTGCGCAAGTCTCTTTCGGGCGTGTCGCTGCCGGAGGGCGGGAAGCTCGGCGAGTATTTCATCCGGCAGCCGTCCGACCCGTTTCGCGCGTACTCGCTCAAGTGGGACGGCGAATGGCAGGTCACCTACGAGACCTTCCGCGACATGGGCATCGCCTACGCCGTCGGGCTGGTCCTGATCTACCTGCTGGTCGTCGCGCAGTTCGGCTCGTACATGACTCCGCTGGTCATCATGGCGCCGATCCCGCTGACCATCATCGGCGTGATGCCGGGCCACGCGTTGCTGCACGCGCAGTTCACTGCGACGTCGATGATCGGCATGATCGCCCTGGCCGGCATCATCGTGCGCAATTCGATCCTGCTCGTGGACTTCATCAACCTGCAGGTCGAGCGCGGCATCCCGTTTACGCAGGCGGTGGTCGATTCGGCAGCGGCGCGCGCCAAGCCGATCGCGCTGACCGGGCTCGCCGCGATGCTCGGTGCGCTGTTCATCCTCGACGATCCGATCTTCAACGGCCTCGCGATCGCGCTGATCTTCGGGATCCTGGTGTCGACGCTGTTGACGCTGGTCGTCATCCCCGTTCTTTACTATGCCGTCAACCGAAAGCGGCTCCCGTGAGCCGCATCCAGCGATGAAGGAATCCCTGCCATGAATACCAACCGGATGGTCCGCATCTTCGCCGGCGCTTTCGTACTGGTCTCGCTGGCGCTCGGCGCCCCGGCGAGTCCGCTGTTCGCCAGCGCGAACTGGCTGTGGTTCACCGCGTTCGTCGGTGCGAACCTGCTCCAGAGCGGCTTCACCCGCTTCTGTCCGCTCGAGATGATCCTGAGGCGGCTGGGCGTGCCCGAGGGCTGATTCGCGGGCTCGCCGGACGATCGCGCCGGCATTGGACCGAGTCGGCGCCCGCGTATCTGGGCAGCGGTCGAGACTCCCCGAGTGCGAGCGTGCGCGACGGCTGTCACGGGTGGCGCGGCAAGCGAGCCGCACACGAACATTTGCGGCAGGATGTCTTCGAGCGCAGCCGGGCCGGGACCCGTAAGCCGGCGAATGCGCACTCCGAGCGCGCGGGCGAGCCTCGACCGCTGCCCATGGCACCGGTCTCGGGGCACCGGTCTCGGGGCACCGGTCTCGGGGCACCGGTCTCGGGGCACCGACCTTCGGGCGGCCCCGCGAAAGCGAAGCGGCCGCGGATCACTCCGCGACCGCCCGCGTTGCCAGGATCGCCGGCGCGGCGCCGGCGCGATCCGGTCAGCCCACCTTCACCGGAACGAAGATCTGCTGCCCGTTGCGCTCGATCAGCAGCGCGACGTTCTTGCCCGCCTTCTCGATCTGATGCCGCAGGCCCTCGATCGAAGTCACCTTGGTCGAGCCGACGCGCACGATCACGTCGCCCGGCTGGATGCCGGCGTCGGCTGCCGGCCCGCTGGCGTTCTCGACGACGAGGCCGTCGTGACCGATTTCGCGCTTCTCGTCGGGCGTCAGCGGTCGCACGGCGACACCGAGCTTGTTGCCCTGGCTCGCACCGCTTGCGCCCGCACTCGCTACCTGCTCCTTGCCGCCCCAGGACCCGATCGTCGCGGTCAGCGTCATCGGCTTCCGGTCACGCCAGATCTCGACGTCGATCTTCTTTCCAGGCGCCATGTTGCCGATGCGGCTGGTGACGTCGGTGCTGTCGGTGACGGCGACATTGTCGATCTTGCGAATGATGTCGCCGGTCTTGAAGCCTGCCTTGTCGGCGGGGCTGCCCTTCTCGACGCTTCCAACCAGCGCGCCGTTGGAATCCGGAAGGCCGAAGCTCTCTGCGAGCGTCTGATCGAGCCCCTGGATGCCGATGCCGATGCGGCCATGGCTCACCTTTCCGTGGGCCTTCAGCTGTTGGGCGACATTTTCGGCGACCTTCGCGGGAATCGCGAACGACAGTCCCATGAAACCGCCGGAGCGGCTGTAGATCTGGGAGTTCACGCCGACGACCTGGCCTGCGGCGTTCACCAGCGGGCCACCCGAATTGCCGGGGTTGACGGCGACGTCGGTCTGGATGAACGGCGTCATCTGGCCGCCGGGCAGCGCGCGATGCACGCCGCTGACGATGCCTGCGGACACGCTGTTCTCGAAGCCGAAAGGCGACCCGATCGCGATCACCCACTGGCCGGGCTTCACGCTGGGCGGATTCGACAGATCGACCGCGGGGAGGTTCGTTGCGGCGATCTTGAGCAGCGCGATGTCGGTGCGCTTGTCGGCGCCGACGACCTTCGCCGTGAACTCGCGCCGGTCGGTCAGCTTGACGGTCACATGGCTCGCCCCGTCGACGACGTGCGCGTTGGTGACGATGTAGCCGTCGGGACTCACGATGAAGCCGGAGCCTTCGCCGCGCATCGGAACGATCTGCGGCTGCACCTGGAAGCCGGGACCTCCGAAGCGCTTGAAGAACTCGTTGAACGGATTGTCGGGACCGAATTCATCGCCGAAACCCGTGGTCTTGGTCGTTCCGACGGTGCTGATGTTGACGACCGCGGGTCCGACGCGATCGACCAATGCGGTGAAATCGGGCAGGCGCGCTGCTGCCGTCGGGGCGACGGGCGCGGCCACCGCCGGCGGGCTCACCGCGGCGTTGGCGGTTCCGAGCACCTGCGGGTCGATTCGATTGAATCCGGCGCCCAGCGCCAGGCCGAAGCCGGCCGCGATGAGCGCGATCGTGAGCTGTTTCATCTTCATCGTGCATCTCCTTGGAGTCGGTTGAGCCCGGTGCAATCCGGGGCCTGCAGGTCCGACTTTAGGCCCCGGCGCTTAACACCACCTTAACGCGACCCTGCGATTCCTGCCGCGTCACGCCGGGGCCGCGGCATCGAAGCGGACGGTCACGACGAGCCCGGTGCCGGCGGCCGGCGCATCGAGCGAGATGCTCGCGCCGTGCGCGTCGGCGATGCGCTTGACGATCGAGAGCCCCAACCCGCTGCCGGGCGCCTCGTTGCCTGCACCGCGATAGAAGCGGTCGAAAACGCGCTCGCGGTCTTGCGGGGGGATGCCGGGGCCGCTGTCGGCAACGGTCAGCGTCGCGGCGCCCGCGGCGTATCCGACGCCGACGTCGATGCGTCCGCCCGCGGGCGTGTAGCGAAGCGCATTGTCGACGAGGTTCGACAGCAGGATCCCGAGGCTCGCGGCATCGCCGTCGACGGTCGCCGGATCGGCGTGCGCGAGGCCGAGGTCGATGTCCTTCTGCTCCGCGAGCGCCGCGCGCGCGACGATCGCGTCCTTTGCGATCGCGACGAGATCGCAGCGGCGATTTTGCGCGGCGAGTGCCTCGGGCTCGATTCGCGCGAGCGTCATCAGCTGCTCGACCACGTGGGAGGCGCGGGCGACCGCCGCGTCGAGGTCGTCGAGATACGCGCTCGCGCCTTGCGTCGCCCCGGTGCGTCGCGCGAGGTCGAGCTGCAGCTTGAGGGCGGCGAGCGGGGTTCGCAGCTCATGCGCGGCGTCGGCAGTGAAGCGGCGCTGTGCAGACAGCGCATCGGACAGTCGGGCCAGCAGGCCGTTGAGGCTGTCCCCCAGCGGGCGCAGCTCCTCCGGCAACCCGCTTCCGCCGATCGGCGCCAGCGCATCGGGACGCCGCTTGCCGACCGCGCGAGACATCGCTTCCAGCGGGTGCAGGCCGTGCCCGACGCCCAGCCCTATCAGCAGGCCGAACACCGGCATCGATGCGGCGAACGGAAGCAGCGTCCGCAGCGCCGTCTGGGTGGCGAGCCGGTCGCGCTCGTCCTGCGGCTGCGCGATCTGCAGTGCGTGGGTTCCGTGCACCATCGTGTAGACGCGCCATTGGCGGCCGTTGCGGCTGACCGTCGAATAGCCCTCGCGCGCGGGGACCGGCAGGCCCATCCCCGGCCGCGTCCAGTAGACGAGCACGCCGTCGCGGTCCCAGATCTGGGTGACGAGCTCGGTGATCCCCGTGCCGCGCGGGACATCGGGCGTGTCGAATCCGGCACGCTGCCCGCGCAGCAGGTCGTCCATGCGTGTCGAGTAGGCGAGCTGCTTCAGCTGCAGGTCGAGCAGCGAGCCGATTTCGCGTCGCGCGGCGACGTAGGTCGCGGCGCTCGCGCCCAGGCCGATGACGGCGAGGCCGGCGAGCAGCCAGACGAGGAGCGTGCGGCGGATCGAGTTCATCGCTTCGAGGTCAGGCGAGCGCGTAGCCGACGCCGCGCAGCGTCCGGATCGCATCGACGCCGAGCTTCTTGCGCAGGTTGTGCACGTGGACCTCGATTGCGTTGCTCTCGACTTCCTCGCCCCAGCGGTAGATGCGTTCCTCGAGCTGCGCCTTGGACAGCGCCGCACCGGGGCGCTCGAGCAGTGCCGCGAGCAGCGCGAATTCGCGCGCCGAGACGTCGATGGCGCGCGCGCCCTGCATCACGATGCGCGTGGCAGTGTCCAGCGTCAGTTCGCCGTGACGCAGCAGGTTGTCCTCGCGGGCGACGTCGCGCCTCAGCAGCGCGCGCATGCGCGCGGTCAGCTCGTCGAGGCTGAAGGGCTTGGTCAGGTAATCATCGGCGCCGGCGTCGAGACCCGCGACCCGGTCCGCCACCGCGTCGCGCGCGGTGACGATCAGCACCCGCACCCGGTTGCCGCCGCGGCGCAGCTCGCGCAGCAGGTCGAGGCCGCTCTTGCGCGGCAGGCCGAGGTCCAGCAGCACGAGGGCATACGCGTCGCCGGCGGTTTCCAGCGCGAGCCGCGCCGCCTCGCCGTCGCCGACACGGTCGACGGCGTAGCCGTCCTGCACCAGTGCCCGCTGCAGCGTCCTGGCGATCATCGGGTCGTCCTCGACCAGAAGGATGCGCATTGCCCCGTCCGCCTCCGGCCGCGTCGCGCGGCACCCTCGAAAGGTCGATTCTAAGTCGCCGAGCTTAAGGCGGCCTGAGCCTTCCGCCGAGGGCGGCAGGGACCGCATGCATCCAGCCCCGGCCGGCGTGCGTAAGAGCAGATGTGCCCGGCGAGCGCCCGTGCCGGACATTCGCCCGGTGATGCGGCCAACGCCGGGGCCAATCCACCCTTCGAGGAGCCAAAGATGGAGCGCTTGCAACCCAGCAGCCCGAATGCCGGCAGGTCCCGGCGCAGCGGCATTCGCCAGGCCATCGCCGTTGGCGCATGCATGATCCTGGCGGCGGGCGCTGCGTCGGCGCAACTCGCGCCGAACCAGACCTACGGATTCGGTAACGGCCGCCTGCTCGAATTCACCTATCAGCAGAATTTCGACTGTGTCGACGAGCCTACGATGGATCTCGATTTCAACGGCGTTCCCGCGCAGTCCGATCCGAGGGAGATGCAGACCCCAATATGCCAGGTGATCACCGAGCCGTCCGCGGACCCGACCGGCGGGAGCATCAAGCACACGTCCCCGCTCTACGTGCTGGTGCCGATGTTCTCGGTGGACGACGACCGGAATCCGGCCGATGCAATGGCTTGCCCCGGCGGCGGGCGCCCCGGCGAGCTATGCGGCTCCGACCTCGGCAACGCGCTGATCGCACTCTTCGGCAACGTGCCCGAGGCGTGGAAGACGCATCCGGCAGTCGCGACCCAGTGTCCCGACCCCGGTTCCGCCGCCGGCACCTGCACGATGCACGCGTCGTCGGTGGACCTGTCCACCCTCCTTGCGGCATTGGGCAAGATTGCGAGCCCACCGAGCGGAAACGTGTTCCTGCCCACACCCAATCACAGTCACGTCGTCGACAACCAGGACACGAATACCGGGGTGATCTGGTGGGAAGTGCGGCCAGTGCTGGTCTTCGACCCGAGCGACTGGCCTGCGGCGGACGGCAGCAGCGGCATCACCTCGGCGTCGGCGATGGACGCGGCCGAGCAGGCGGGCCGGGCGGTGGAGGTCGGATCGAACTTCTTCCTGTTTTTCGGCTCGCGCAGGGTCGCGATGCACGGCATGAAGGGCATGTAGGCAACGCTCGCGCCGCCCGCGCGGCGTGCAGCCACGCGGGCGCCGAGTCGGGAACATCGGCGCCCGCGTCGCCCGAGCGCGAGCTGCGCCGGAAGGTACAATTCCGCCACCGGTTCGACCACCTCCGGACCCCGGTAGCGGGCGTGAACCTGGGGGGAGACATCCGATGCAACGCTTGCGCCTGCCCGTGCACGCATTCGCCCTCGCCGCTGCAGTGCTGTTCTGCGCTCCCGCGGTGGCGCGGGACTACACGCTGAAGTCCCTCACGATCGTCGACCCGCATGCGCGCGCGACGCCGCAAGGGGCGCGCACCGGGGGCGCCTACCTGACCATCGAGAACCGCGGCAGGGACAACGACCAGCTCATTCGCGCGTCGTCACCCATCGCCGACAGCACCGAGCTGCACGCGATGCGCATGGAGGGGGACATCATGCGCATGCGCGGCGTCACCGCGATCGGCGTTCCGGCCGGGTCGAAGATGGCGCTCACCCCCGGTGGCTATCATGTGATGTTCGTCGGGCTCAGGAAGCCTCTGGTGGCCGGCGACCACGTGCCCCTGGCACTGACGTTCGAGAAATCGGGAACGGTCGACGTCGACGTGACCGTGACGCCGCTGGACGCCGCAGCGTCCACCCCGCGCGCGCCGGGGACGGGCATGCCGGCGCCGCATCCAGTGCGCTGAGCGGCAACCCGGCACAGGCATCCGATCGTGGCATCGCACGCAGCCTGCCTGCGCTCGCTGGCAGTCGCACTGGTCGCAGCGTTGGCGCTGGGTCGCGGAGCCTGCGCCTGGGCGCATGCGCTGCTCGAGCACTCGGCGCCCGCCGCGGATGCCTCGGTGCAGACATCGCCAGCGCAGATCGAGCTGTGGTTCTCCGACGACCTCGAGCCCGCATTCAGCACGATCCGGGTCATCGACGCCGCCCGTCGGCGCGTCGACCGCAACGACGTTCATGTCGACGCCACCGACGCGAGGGTTCTGGAGGTTTCGTTGCCCGTGCTCGCCCCGGGTCGCTATCGCGTCGTGTGGCGCGCGTTGTCGATCGATACGCACGCCACCCACGGCAGCTTCGCCTTCGATGTCGGTCGCTAGCGCAAGCGGCGGATCCGCCCGATCTCGTGACCCGAGGGGCGCCCGGTGACGGGAACCGACGCGTTCGCGATCGTGCGCGCCGTGCACCAGGCGGCCACCCTGCTCGTGTTCGGCCAGCTCATGTTCGTGCTCGTCGTCGCGCGGCCGGCTTCGCGCGGTGATGGGGTCTCGATGCGGGCGTTCGAGCGCAGGATGCGCAGGATCGCAGGCAGCGCCCTTGCGGTGAGCCTGCTGGCGGCGATCGCGTGGCTCGGCCTCGAGGCCTCGCGGATGAGCGGGCTGTCCCTTGCCGATGCGGCCGGCGGCGAGGTCCTTTCGACCGTACTGTTGCAGACGCTCTTCGGCAAGGTCTGGATCTCTAGAATCGTGCTCGGGACTGCGCTGGGCGCAGCGCTGTGGACAGGGCGCCGCCGAGCGATCGCCGGCGCGCGGCTCGCAGGCAAGCTCGAGCTGGTTCTCGCGGCGCTGTACCTTGGCACGCTGTCGCTCGTCGGCCACTCGGTCGGAGGCACCGGGCTTGCACGCGACGGCCGTGTCGGCTTCGATGCGGTGCACCTGCTGGCGGCGGGCGCCTGGCTGGGGGCCTTGCCGGGGCTCGCGCTGCTGCTCGCACTCGCGTGGCGCGCGCAAATCGAGCGCATGTTCGTCGTCGCCGCGGCCGCGACGCGGCGGTTTTCCGCGCTTGGAATCTGCTGCGTCGGGCTGCTCGTCGCCTCGGGCATCGCGAATGCGTGGTACCTCGTCGGCAGCCCGATGGCGCTGGGCGACACCCGTTTCGGGCGACTGCTCCTCGCCAAGCTGGTCCTTTTCGCAGCGATGGTCGCGCTCGCCGCGCACAACCGTCTGCGCGTATCACCGCGGGTCGAGATGCATGGCCCGGCGGCGCTGCGCTCGCTGGTACGCAATGCGCGTACCGAGATCGCCCTCGGGATCGCGGTGGTCGCGGTCGTCGGCTGGCTGGGCATCAGCTCGCCGGCGGACCACATGCGGCCGATGCCGGTACTTGCGACGGCCTCGCCCGGGGACGCAGTGGCGCATCCGGCGCGCGCAGGCATGCCGTAGGCGGCTACGAATCGGCGGCAGGCCCCGTTCCGCGGAGCCGACCCCGCGCCATAGTAAAATTCGTCCGTGGAAGCCTTGGCACCCTCCGCTCCGGCGCCGAGCGCTCGCGCCGTGCAGCTCCCCTTCGACGCGCGTCGAAGCGTCGCGACGTGGCTGTTTGCCTGCTGCGCGCTGGTGTTCGCGATGGTCGTCGTGGGCGGCGTGACGCGGCTCACCCACTCCGGATTGTCGATCACCCAGTGGCAGCCGATCGTCGGCACCGTTCCGCCGCTGTCGGAATCCGCGTGGAACGATGCATTCACCCGGTACCAAGCCACGCCCGAATACCGCGACGTCAACCGCGGCATGACGCTCCGGGAATTCAAGGGCATCTTCTGGTGGGAATATTTCCACCGCCTGCTCGGCCGGGCGATCGGCGTCGCCTTCCTGCTGCCCTACCTGTGGTTCCTGCTGCGCAGGCGCATCCCTCCCGGATACGCGAAGCCGCTTGCCGGCATCTTCGTGCTGGGCGGGCTGCAGGGTGCGCTCGGCTGGTTCATGGTCGAGAGCGGTCTCGTCAGCGATCCACGCGTGTCGCAGTTCAGGCTGACGGCGCACCTCGGCCTGGCGTTCCTGATCTATGCGGCAATGCTGTGGACCGGGTTATCGCTGATGTTCACCGGACGCGCCGACCGCGCCCTGCCGGGGGTGCGGCGCGCACGCGGGCTGGCCTTCGGGGTTGCCGCGCTGGTGTTCTTGATGGTGCTCTCCGGCGGATTCGTCGCGGGGCTCCGGGCCGGATTCGCCTACAACACTTTCCCGCTGATGCAGGGCCGCTGGGTGCCTCCGGAAATCATGATGCTCGCGCCCTGGTGGAGGAATCTCTTCTGGAACCTGGCGACAGTGCAGTTCGACCACCGGATGATCGCGTGGCTGCTCGCGTTCTCCATTCCGTATACGTGGTGGCGGCTGCGCCGGTCGCGCTCGCCACTGCGGGCGCGGCGTGGTGCCGACGCGCTGGTCGCGGGCCTCGCCGTCCAGCTCTCGCTGGGGATCGCGACGCTGGTCAACGGGGTCCCAGTCCCGCTCGCTGCGATGCATCAGGCCGGGGCGCTGGTCGTGTTCACGCTCGCACTCAATGTCGCGCACGCGCTGCGTTGATGCCGGTCAAACTTGAAGGTTCAACGGGAAGGCTGGCGACCCATGGCTGATTTGCGCGCGCTCGACGAACCGCTGGCCGATGCCGAGCTCGACGAGCTCGAGGTCTTTCTCGCATCGGATGCGGTTCCGCAGGACTGCATGGACCTCGAGATGCTCGACGGATTCCTGACGGCCATCATCAGCGGACCCGAGTCGATCCAGCCGTCCGAATGGCTGCCGCAGGTCTGGAGCGACGGTGGACGGATGACCAGCCCGGCGTTCTCCGACAACGACCAGGCGCAGCGGATCATGGGCCTGATGCTGCGGCACATGGTCGGGATCCAGCGCACGCTGTCCGAATCGCCGACGCGCTTTCGGCCGCTGCTCTACCTGCCGGAGGAGACCGGACGCAACGACAAATCGCCGCCCGAAGCGTCAGCATGGTGCGAGGGATACATGGCGGGGGTCAAGCTGCGCGAGGACGAATGGCAGCCGCTCTACGACGCGCCGGACGCGCGCGACTGGGCGTTTCCGATCGAGGCGCTGGCTTTCGGCGACCAGGATCCGGAATTCGCCGAATGGATCGACGACAAGGAGAAGCGTACGAGCCTCGTCGACGAGCTGCCGGTCGCCTCGGTGCTGATCTACCGTTTCTGGCAGGAGCGCCGCCGCGGCCAGGAATCGCGCAGCGGTGGATCGCGGCGCGAATTGCCCGAATCCGCGCGCAAATCGCGCCAGCGCCTGCACTGAGGGCCGGCGGCGACGCGACGCGTCCTAGGTCGCGACTCCGTCGACCAGCAGGTCCGACGTCTCCGGATGGCGGCGCATGTAGGTGCGCACGTACGAGCAGACGGGGATTACCGAAAATCCCTCCGCGCGCGCCCAAGCGAGTGCGGCAGCGACCAGCCCTGCCGCGATGCCGCGGCCTCCGAGCGCCGCAGGCACCTCGGTATGGACGAGCTGCAGGACCGTCCCGTCCAGCCGGTAATCGCAATGGGCGAGCGTACCTTCGCCGCGGACCTCGAAACGACGCTGCGCGACGTTGTGCGCGATCGTCAGTCCCGAATCCGGCATCCCGGTCACCGGGTCCGGTAGACGCGGTTGTTGACGATCTTGACGCGGTCGCCGACGCGCAATTCGCCCTCGCCCACCTCGCTCACGGCGACGCTACCACCCGAGTCGAGCCGGACGATGACGCGATAGCGGTCGCGTGCGTTCGCCTTCTCGACCTGGTGACCCACCGCCGCGCCACCGATGGCGCCGGCGATGGTCGCCGCCGTCTGTCCGGTGCCCCCGCCGAACTGGTGCCCGATCACGCCGCCGGCAATGCCGCCGACGATCGCCCCGAGGCCGATCGGAGCGTTCGAGCCGCCCTGGTACATCTGGATGCTTTCGACGACGCCATATTCGGTGCGTTGCGTGACGACCGGGCGCGCCTCGTACGCAGGGTACGGCTCGTAGTAGGCGCAGCCTCCCGCGAGCGCGCCAAACGCGAGCAGCGCAAGTCCCCCGATGCGGACTGTCGTGAGTTTCATCGATGTCTCCAGCAGGTTATGGATACGCGGTCGGCTCCAATGCGCCATGACCTCGAGCGCGTTCCCGGCAGCCCAAGCCGGGAGCGTGTCAGCGCCTGGACAGCGCAGCAACGCACACGGTTCGCTCCGGATTCGCGGCGCAATGGAAATGGGGCCATTGTCCACGCAATTCAAATCTAGCGAAGCCTGCGCTCGCGGCCGATAGGCGGTCGGCGCATTCGCCCGTCGGACGATGGCCGACAGGGCGGGCCGGCACAGCCCGGGCCGCGGCCGCCGACCAGGAGCCGTGGCCCGCCGCCGCTGTCAGGCCGCTGCGCCGAACAGGTAGGAGTCGCGCGACAGTGCACCGTTCTCGTAGCCGTCGACGATGCGTTCGACGCTGGGCGTCCGTCCAGCCGCAGCGTACGCGACCAGCAGGGGAAGGTAGTGCTCCTCGGTCGGATGGGCGCGCACGGCCTGCGGTGCCTGGTGGCGATAATCGGTCAACGCCACGTCGTCGTGCGAGCGCAGCCGTTGCCCGAGCCACTGCGCGAAGTCCACCGCATAGCGCATGGGCGCATCGCCGCCGCGATTGCCGATCCAGTCGCGCAGGTTGTGCGTCGCGTGGCCGGAGCCGACGATCAGCACGTTCGCCTCGCGCAGCGGCTCCAGGGCGCGCCCCAGCGCCATGTGATGCGCCGTTCCCCGCGCGGGCGAGACCGAGAGCTGGACGACGGGAATATCGGCATTCGGGTACATCCATCGCAGCGGCACCCACGCGCCGTGATCGAG
>DASYXO010000258.1:0-2267 GCA_035934825.1 Casimicrobiaceae bacterium | reverse complement strand
GGTTCAACAGCATGGTGCAGCGTCCCGGTGGCATCCATGTCGGTGGCGCTGCAGCCGGCGCCGCTGCGGCGGGTGCTGCGGATCGTGCGGTCGGCGTCGACGGCAATGCCGTGCTGACCGACGTCAAGGCGGTGTCGGCCGGGTATCCGTTGAGCGGCTCGGTGACGCTGGTCGAGCCCGGCAATCCCGCGGGACGCGTCGCCCGCGGGATCCCGCCGCCGGGCGAGACCTGGATCGACCGCAAGCTCGCCGACCGGCTCGACGCCAAGGTCGGCTCCCGGCTCGCCGTCGGCGACGCGTCGCTGAAGGTGACCGCGATCATCGCGCAGGATCCGGAGGTCGCGGGACTGACCTTCGCGCCGGGGCCGAAGCTGCTGCTCAATCTCGCCGACGTCCCGTCGACGAATCTTTTGCAGCCGGGCAACCGCGCGACCTGGCGGTTGCTCGTCGCGCAGGCCGGTGGCGGCGGCCTCGAGCGCTTTCGCGCGTGGCTCGCCGGCGCGATGCAGCCGGGACAGCGCGTCGAAACCGTCCGCGAGCTGCGTCCCGAAGTGCGTCAGACGCTCGAGCGCGCCGAGCGCTTCCTCGGCCTTGCAGCCCTGGTCGCGGTGCTGCTCGCTGCGGTCGCGGTGGCGCTGGCCGCGTCGCGCTACCTGCGGCGCCATCTCGACGCTGCGGCGATGATTCGCTGCTTCGGTGCGCCGGTCGCGCGCACGCTGGCGCTGTTCGTCATCCAGTTCCTGGTCCTCGGGCTCGTCTCGAGCGCGGCCGCAATCGCCTGCGCGCTCGCGGGACAGCAGCTGCTCGTGGCCCTGGTCTCGAGCTCGTTCTCCGACGCGCTGCCATGGCCGTCGTGGGCGCCTGCGCTGTCGGCATTCGCGACCGGGATGCTGTTGCTGCTGGGCTTCGCGCTGCCCCCGCTGGTGGCGCTGGCGCGCGTACCGCCGCTGCGTGTGCTGCGCCGTGACTTGCCGCGGCCGCGCGCGGCCGGGGTGATTGCGTACGCCTGCGGAACGTTCGCGATCGGCGTGCTGATCGCCTGGCAGGCACGCGAGGCGCAGGCGGCCTACATCGTCATCGGCGGCGTCGCGGGCCTGCTCATCGCCGCTGCTGCGGTCGCGTGGCTGCTGCTCGCATTGCTGAAGCGCATCCCGCAGGGCGGCGTGTCCTGGCGCTTCGGGCTCGCGAGCCTGCGCCGGCGTCCGCTGGCCTCCAGTTTGCAGATCGCTGCGCTCGCCCTGGGGCTGATGTCGCTTCTTCTGCTGACCGTCGTCCGGGGCGACCTGCTGCAGAACTGGCGCGCGAGCCTGCCGCCCGACGCGCCGAACCAGTTCCTGGTCAACGTCCTGCCCGACCAGGTGGACGGTACGAGCGCGCTGCTCGGAGGATCGATTCACGTGGCGCCGGAATTCAAGCCGATGGTCCGCGGCCGGCTGGTCGCCGTGAACGGCGTTCCGTTCGACGCGGCGCGCTACAGCGATCCGCGCGCTCGGCGGCTGGCCGAGCGCGAATTCAACCTGTCGTGGGCCGATCGCCTGCCCACCGGCAATCGCGTCGCCGGCGGGAAGTTCTGGGGCCGACAGGCGCGGGGCAGCGGTGCGGGCATCTCGCTCGAGGACGGCATCGCGAAGACGCTGGGCGTCAAGATCGGCGACCGGCTGACCTTCGACTCCGGCGGAATGCGCGTCGACGCGGCGATCACCAGCCTGCGCAAGGTCGACTGGGACAGCTTTCGCGTGAACTTCTTCGCGCTGTTCGCGCCCGGCGCGCTCGACGATCTTCCGGTCACCTATATCGCGGCTTTCCTGGTCCCCGGCGACAACGGGAGCTGGCTGTCGCCGCTGGTCCGGCGCTATCCCAATGTCCTCGCCATCGACGTCGCAAAGATCCTGCACGAGGTGCAGGGCATCATCGATCGGGTCGCGCGCGCGATCGAGTTCGTCTTCATGTTCACGCTGGCCGGAGGAGTGCTCGTGCTCCAGGCCGCGATCGCGTCGACGCAGGATGAGCGCAGGCACGATGCCGCCGTGCTGCGCACGCTGGGAGCGTCGCGGCGCCAGTTGCAAAGCGCCCAGGCGACCGAATTCGTCATTCTGGGCGCGCTATCGGGCCTGCTTGCGGCGGCGGGCGCGATCGCGATCGGCTGGGGGCTCGCGGATCGGGTGTTCAGCATTCCGTTCTCCACGGATCCGCTGATCTGGGTCTGGGGCATCGGCGGCGGCGCCGCCACCGTCACCCTGGCCGGCTGGTTGGGCACGCGCAGCACC
>DASYXO010000257.1:0-2239 GCA_035934825.1 Casimicrobiaceae bacterium | reverse complement strand
GGAAACATCCCGAAACAACCGGCGCGCGCCGCTACGCTAGAATGACGCAGCCGCGCCTCGGGGCAGCATTGGCGCGGCCGGCCGCTCCGCGTTCCGGCGTCAGCAGGCGCTGCGGGCCGGATTGCCTGCGCGGGTGTAGTTCAATGGCAGAACGGCAGCTTCCCAAGCTGCATACGAGGGTTCGATTCCCTTCACCCGCTCCACGCATGTGCGACCGACGAGCTGGCCGCCGAGCGCACAGGCTGCCGGCCGCCGGTCTGCGGCCAGCGGGAATCGTCGGCGCCTTGCCCCTGCTAGGGGCGAATGTAGGCCCAGCCTTCCTGCTCGCGGCGCATGATCTCGATGACGCCGCCGGGGACGTAGCCGATCTTGTCCAGCATGTCGGCCTTGGTGAGCTTGGCCTTGCGCATCGTGACCTGGCAGGCTTCCATCTTGACGCCCGCCTTCACGGCGTCGTCGACCCGGTTGCCGACGATGGATTCGGCTTTCAGCATGTTGATGCCGGGCCCGTAGGCGACGATCTCGATGTCGACGTTCTTCGCGCCCAGCGCTTCCTGGAGGTTCTCGGCGTTGTTGAGGGCCAGGTTCCACTTGGCGGGGTCGTTGTCGCTGACCTGCATGACGACGCGGTCGCGCTTTGCCGCTCCCGCAGCATTGGCGACGGGGGGTGCGAGCACGCAAAGCGCGGTTCCCACGGCGATGGCGGCGATTGCCAACCAGCGTTGCGGCTGTTTCCTGGTCATCGACGGACTCCTCCAGATTGACGGCTGCCGGTGTTACCCCGGCCGGTATGCGCATTATGCAGGTGCCCAGGGGGAGTTGCGCAAGTCCGCCGGCGTGGAGTCGCCCGCCTGGTCGGGGCCGCGCGGGGCCTGCCCGCCGTGCGACCCACTGGCCAGCGCTCCGCGGCGTCGCCCGCTTCCGGCCGGGCCGGGACCTGCGTCCGCCGGTAGAATGGTGGCTCGATGCGCCACACGCACGTCCCCACGTCGTCGATCCTGCTGATCCTCGGGTCGGTCCTATGCTTCACGATGCTCGACACGATCACCAAGTACATGACCCAGCGCTATTCGGTGCCGCTGCTGGTGTGGGCGCGCTACACGGTCCAATTCCTCGCGATGCTGCTGTGGCTCGGGCCCAGCATGCGCCTCCGGCTGTTCCAAACGGAACGCCTGCCGCTGCAGGTCGTTCGCGGCGGGGTACTGCTCGCGTCGTCGCTCTTCTTCGTCGGGGCGCTGCGGTCGCTGCCGCTCGCGAACGCGACCGCGCTCAACTACACCACGCCCGTGCTGGTGGTCCTGATGGCCAGGTTCGTCCTGGGGGAACGGATGACGCCCGCGCGCATCGCCTTCGTCGTCGCCGGGCTGGCCGGGATGCTCCTGATCGTTCGCCCCGGCAGCGACGTGTTCCGCGGGGCGTCACTGCTCGCGCTGCTGGCGGCGCTGTGCTACGCCAGCTACCAGATCATGACCCGCGTGCTCCACGGCGAGCGCCCGCAGGTGCTGCTGTTCTATCCGGCAGTCGTCGGCGCTGCCGTCATGACCGCGCTGGCGCCGTGGCTCGAGTGGCCGTCGCGCCTGCCCTGGCAGCATGCCGTGCTGATCGTCGCCGGCGGGCTGCTCGGAACGCTCGGGCATTTCCTGTTCATTCTCGCCTTCCAGCACGGACCTGCGTCCGCGCTGACGCCTTTCACCTACATGCAACTCGTCTGGGCGACCTTGATGGGCTGGGTCGTCTACGGCTATTTCCCCGACGGCATGACGGTCGCGGGAATGGGCGTCATCGGGCTGAGCGGGCTGCTGATCACGCTGCACCAGCGACGGCACGCATCGACCCGGGTGACAGGGCCGGTCACCGTGCAATGATCCCGCAGTGCATCCGGCGGATCGACCGCGACGCAACGGCAATGCCCTGCAAGCGCACCATCGACGGAGAGGAACCATGACTCGACCGAAAATCGGTTTCGTCGGAATCGGCCTGATGGGCCACGGCATCGCCAAGAGCCTCGTCGCCAACGGTTATGCACTCGCGCTCAAGTTGCACCGAAATCGCGCCAGCGCGCAGGACCTGCTCGCGGCGGGTGCGACCGAGGCCGTGCGCCACACCGCGCTCGCGCGCGAATCGGACGTCGTCATACTCTGCGTGACCGGCGCGCCTGAGGTCGAGGAGGTGGTGTTCGGCGCCGATGGTCTCGCGAGCGGCGCGAAGGCAGGCCTCGTCATCGTCGACACGTCGACCA
>DASYXO010000243.1:0-8572 GCA_035934825.1 Casimicrobiaceae bacterium | reverse complement strand
GGGGTGCCGGCGGCGATTGCGGCCAAGCTCGTGCACCCGCAGCGCGTGGTCGTCTCGTGGAATGGCGACGGCTGCTTCCTGATGAACGGGCAGGAGCTCGCGACCGCGATCCAGCACGATCTCGCCATCGTCTTCGTGGTCGTCGACAATGGCATGTACGGAACGATCCGCATGCACCAGGAGCGCAGTTATCCGTCGCGGGTTTCGGGCACTGCGCTCACGAATCCCGACTTTGCCGCACTGGCGCGCGCGTACGGCGCACACGGCGAGACGGTGAGCGCGACCGCGGAATTCGCGCCGGCCTTCGAGCGCGCGCTGGCCTGTGGACGTGCGGCGCTCGTCCACGTCAGGATCGACCCGCAGGCGCTGACGATGGGCGCGACCCTCGACGAGTTGCGCGCGCAGGGGCTCGCCGCGCAGCGGCACCGGGCGGATTGACGCGGGCGGCATCGGCCAGCGCGCTTTCGCCCCGATTCCGTATACGGCGTGGCCTGCACGCGTGGTCGGCCGTCGCATTTCGGCAACATCGCCGGCCAATCCCGGGCAACCGTCCGCCAGACGGATTTGCCCGGGCGCGCGAGGCTCCCGCATAGTCATCCGGTACCCGGCCGCGAAGCCCGCAGGTCGCGAGCAGCCGGGAGATCGGTCCGTCACTCCAGGGAGAAGAACATGCGTAGCACCGCGATTGCAACGCTCGCCGTTGCCTGCCTTGCCGCGGCGATCGCGTCCACCGCGCTTGCGGGCTCGGTCCGGCCGCCCGCCACCGGGGAGGATCTGGTGCCCACCGGCAAAGGCTGGGGCGAGCGCCCCGCGCCGGGCACCGATAACGGCAGCGCCACGGGACAAGCGAAGGCAGCCCGACCCCAGAAGTCCGGCAACGGCATCAGCTACCACGGCGGGCCGTTGATCCTCGGCACCACCCATGCCTATTACATCTGGTATGGCAACTGGAGCGGCAATTCCGCGACGACGATTCTTCCGGGCTTCGTGGGAAGCATCGGAGGCTCGCCGTATTTCAACATCAACACGACCTACTACAACGGCAGCAGCATCAAAGTAAGCAATTCGGTGCATCTCGCCGGCACGACGAATGACAGCTATTCCCAAGGCACCGTACTTTCCGACACGGCGGTGCAGAACGTCGTCGCCGCTGCGATCAACCAGCGCGTTCTGCCCAAGGACACGAACGCCGTCTACTTCGTGCTGACTTCCTCCGACGTCAACGAAACCTCCGGCTTCTGCACCCAGTACTGCGGATGGCACACCCATGGGACCATCGCTGGGACCGACATCAAGTACTCGTTCGTCGGCAACCCTGACCGCTGCCCCAGCGCCTGCGAAGCGCAGACGACCAGCCCGAACGGCAACGCGGGCGCCGACGGCATGGCGAGCATCATCGCCCACGAGCTCGAGGAAGCGGTGACCGATCCGGACCTCAACGCCTGGTACGACACCCGCGGATACGAAAATGCCGACAAGTGCGCGTGGACCTTCGGGACGACGTCGAATGCGGCGAACGGCTCCAAGTACAACGTGTCACTCGGCGGTGTGCGATACCTGATCCAGCAGAACTGGGTCGACGCATTGGGTGGGTACTGCGCGATGAGCTACTGATGATGAAGGTCTCCGCACCCACCGCATGCGCGCCCGCGATCGCAGCTGCGTTGTCGCTGGCCCTGGTGCTGGCGGGTTGCCTTGGATCGCCAGCCGCTGCCCAGCCTGTACAGGCACCCGTGCGCATCCCCACGGTCACGCGACTGGTCAAGGTCTTCTACGACCTCGAATCCAGGCTCGTTTCGAATCTCGTGACGCGCAATGCAAGGGCGATCGACCAGGCACTTGAACCGGATTTCGAGATGCGTGCGGGCTCGATGCCCGGGACGCCGGTGCCCCGCGCCGACTGGATGCGGCAAGAGCAGGCGAATCCGGCGGAGGCGGCGATCGACCAGATGGCAGTCCACGATTTCGGCAGCGTCGCGATCGTGAGCTTCCGGCTCGCTCCGGCCGCAACGCCTGCGTCGGGGGCGAATCAGGACCTGTTCATCGTCGACTGCTGGAAGCGCGACGGCGACGGCTGGAAGCTCGCGACGCGCTACCTCAGCAATGCCGCCGCGCCCGCTCCGGGGAATCCCGCTTCGTCACTGACGATCGACAAGCGCTACTGATCTCGCGCCTGCCGGATCGGAAGCGCAGCCTCAGGTGACCGCGACCAGCCGTTGCAGCGTGTCCGGGTCGTCCAGCAGGCGCTCGCTCGGACCGCGATGCACGATGCGTCCGCGGTCGAGCACCAGCGCGCTGCGGGTCAGCGACAAAGCGAGCTTGGCGTGCTGTTCCACGACGATGACGGCCATGCCCCCGTCTGACAGCAGGTTCCTGATCACCCGCATCAACTCCTGGACGATGATCGGCGCGAGGCCCTCCATCGGCTCGTCGAGCAGCAGCAGGCTCGGATTGACGACCAGTGCGCGCGCGATCGCCAGCATCTGCTGCTCGCCCCCGGATAGCTGGTTGCCGCGATTGCCGCGGCGCTCCTCGAGGCGCGGAAAGACCGAGTAGAGCTTGGGGATCGTCCACGGCCCGGGGCGGGCAACTGCGGTCAGGTGCTCCTCGATCGTCAATGATGGCCACATGTACCGTTCCTGCGGCACCCACCCCAGTCCCGCGGCGGCGCGTCGATGGGTCGGCAGCGCGGCGAGGTCGTCGCCGCGCAAGCGCAGCGTGCCGCGGTGCACGCGCGTCAAACCCATCAGCGTCGTCAGCAACGTCGTCTTTCCGACGCCATTGCGTCCCAGGAGCGCAAGGCTGTCGCCCTCCTCGAGCGAGAATCCGACATCCTCGAGGACCACCGATGCACCGTAGCCGGCCGTCACGCCGTCGAGCGCGATCAGCTCAGACATGCTGCGCCTCGCCGAGGTAGACCTCCCTTACGCGCAGATCGGCGGCGATTTCCTCGGGCGCACCCTCGGTCAGCACCTTTCCGCCGACGAGGACGGTGATACGCTCGGCGAAGCGGAATACCAGGTCCATGTCGTGCTCGATGAACAGGATCGTCACCTCGCGCGGCAGTCCGGCGATGACGCTGAACAGCTCCGCACTTTCTGCGGAGGGAATGCCCGCCGCGGGCTCGTCGAGCAGCAGGATGCGCGGACGGGTCGCCAGCGCCAGCGCAATCTCGAGCAGACGCTGCTTGCCGTAGGCGAGATCGTGGGTCAGTTCGTCGCGCTCCGCGGTCAGCCGCAGCGTCTCGAGCAGCGCACAGCCTTCATCGGCTGCCTCGCCCTGCCGCTTAACGGTCTGGCTCCACACGGCGGCGCGGCCTTGGCGCTCGCATATCGCGAGCACGACCGACTCGAGCACGGTCAGTCCCGGGAACAGCGTGTTGATCTGGAACGTGCGCGTCATTCCTCGCTTGACGCGCTCGTGCTGGGCCAGTGCGGTGATGTTCTCGTCCTGCAGGAACACCTCGCCCGCGGTGGGCGGAAACACCCCCGTCAGCAAATTGATGAAGGTCGTCTTGCCTGCGCCATTGGGACCGATCAGCGCATGGCGCGCGCCGGGGAGGAACGCGAGGGTGACATCGGTGTTCGCGCTGAACGCACCCCAGCGCTTGGTCAACCCCTGGGTACGCAGTGCCGTGCCGCTGGCGAACGCGCCCACGCTCGCGGCGGACGCCGCTGCGCGGCCCCCCGAGGTGGCGTAGCTCGCGGCTGGGGACGGCCCGGCGCCGCTCATCGCTTTGCTGCCCGCAGCCGCGCGCACAGCGTGTCGAGGCCGCCGAGGATGCCGCCGCGCGCGAACAGCACGATGACGACCAGGAAGAAGCCGAGCCAGAACTGCCAGTAGACCGGATTGATCCCCGACAGGTAGTCTTGCGCCACCATGAAGACCGCGGCGCCGACCAGGCCACCGTAAAGCCGCCCTGCCCCGCCGAGGACGAGCATGATCATCAACTCGGCCGAGCGCTGGAAGCTCAGACCATCGATGCCGACGAACTGCGTCGTCTGGGCGATCAATCCGCCGGCGACACCGGCGACCGCGGCGGCGATGGTGAAGATCGTTCGCAGGCGCTTCGCCACCGGCGCGCCGATCGCGGGCATCCGCTTGCCACCCTCGCGTATGCCGCGCAGGCTCAGTCCCAGCGGCGAGGCGACGAGCCTGCGAACCAGCAGGAAGACGAGGAACACGACGACCAGTGCATAGAGGAAAGCCGTGCGTCCGCCGAGGTCGAAATCCCACACGCCCAGGATCCTGCTGATGGTCACGCCGGACAGCCCGTCGACGCCCCCGGTGATCGACGATGCCTTGTTCGCAGCCTCGAACAGCATGAGCCCGATGCCGAGAGTCACCATCAGGCGCGTCAGGTCGCTCCCGCGCACGACGAGGAAGCTCACCAGGTAGCCGGCGACCGCCGCGACCGCCGCGGCGGCGATCAGACCGGAGATCGGCTCGTGCCAGCCGTGCACGGCGAGCAGCCCCGCGGTGTACGCGCCAATGCCGTAGAACGCCGCGTGGCCGAGCGACACGATGCCCGCATAACCCAGGATCAGGTCGAGCGAGACCGCGAACAGCCCGGTGATCAGGATCTGGCTGCCCAGGACCCGGTAATCGGGAAACGCGAAGTAGCCGATCACCGGCAGCAGCCAGAATGCAGCCTCGAGCGAGCGCCACCGCCCGTCGGGAAGCCTCCCAGCGCCGGCAGCGGCAGCCCTGGCGATGCCGGCTGATGCAGCGTGACTCATGTCTTGCGTCCGTAGAGCCCGGCCGGGAACAGGATCAGCAGCACGACCATCAGCGCATAGATGACAAAGCCGCCGACCTCGGGCACGTAGTACTTGCCGGCGACGTCGAACACCCCGAGGATCAGCGCGGCAACCAGCGGCCCCTTGATCGTTCCGGTGCCGCCGACGCTGACCACGAGCAGGAAGTACACCATGTATTTGAGCGGGAAATTCGGATCGAGCCCCAGCACCTCGATGCCCAGTGCGCCTCCGAGGCCCGCGAGCCCCGACCCGAGCGCGAAGGTCAGTGCGAACACTCTATTGACGTTGATTCCCAACCCGGCGGCGGCGGTCGGATTGTCGACGCTGGCGCGCACGCGGCTTCCGAAGCGCGTGCGCTCGAGGATGAGGTGCAGGCCGAGCGTCACGAGAGCGACGACTGCGATCAGGAAGATCCGGTACACGCCGAAATCGTGGATCAGGATGTGCACCTGGCCCTGCAGATAGGGAGGCAGGGTCACCGGCTGCTGCGAAGAACCGAAGATCCAGGTCGCCACCGCGATCGAGATGAACACGAGACCGATCGAGAACAGAACCTGGTCGAGCGGGCTCGCACGGTACAGGCGTTGATAGAGCGTGCGCTCGAGCACGATGCCGACGACGGCGGAAGCGACGAAGGCGATCGGCAGCGTCGCCAGGAACGGAACGCCGAGCTGCGTCATCGCGACGACGCACACGTACCCACCGACCATCGCAAGCGCGCCGTGGGCGAGATTCACGAAGTTCATCAGCCCAAGGGTGACCGACAACCCGACGGCAATGATGAACAGCAGACTCCCGTAGGCGAGGCCGTCGAACAGAACGCCGATCACGCTGCCGATCATCGCGATGTCACGTGGAAGTCCCCCGCAAGGCCCTGGGCGATTCGAGCGCCATGTTCCGACGCCGACTTGGTGACCCGACGACGCCTGCAGACGATAGACGGGCCGACCCGGCGTGCGCAGGCGCGCACCCGCATCGCGAGGGCCCAGTCGCGGCGCGAGCATACTACATCGACGTGCAGCGACCGGCGGCGTTGACCTCCTATCGTGCAGTTCGCTATTCTGCCGCGAGTTTCCCGTGGTTCGGGGATCGTCGGCAGACTCCCCGCCAAGACGTCCTGCGACGTCCAAGCTCTGCTCCTGGATTGGGCCCCGGTGCCCGAATGGGAGTTTCCTTGGACAGGTCCCGGACTGCAGCGATGATCGGTGCGCACGCGCGGCGCATCCTGTGGGTGCGCGGCCTTCGCGCCTTCGGCGACGGCTACGTGAGCCTCCTCCTGCCTGCCTATCTGCTGCAGCGGGGCCTCTCGCCCCTGCAGGTCGGCATCGTTGCCACGGCGACGCTGCTGGGATCCGGTGTGGCGACGCTGGTCGTCGTATTGCATGCGCACCGGGTGGGGTGCCGGGCGCTGCTGATCGGCGCAACGCTGCTGATGGCGGCAACCGGCCTCGGCCTTGCGGCGACAGACGGGTTCTGGCCGTTGCTGGTCGTCGCGATCGTCGGCACCCTCAACCCTTCCAGCGGCGACGCGAGCTTGTTCCTTCCGCTCGAGCAGGCGACGCTCGCCGGCCTCGCGAGCGACCGGCAGCGCACGGCAATGTTTGCCCGCTACAGTCTGGTAGGTGCCTTGGCCGGGGCGGGCGGGGCCCTGGCCGCGGGCCTGCCCCAACTCGTGGCGAGCGCGGCCGGCCTCCCGATCGCGAACACGACGCAGGCGATGTTCATCGCCTACGCCGTCCTCGGATGTGTCTCAGCGGCGATCTACCGCGGGTTGCCGCGGGATCGTCAGGTCGCGGCCGTCCGAACACCGGCACCGGCCGCGGCGCTCGGCCCTTCGCGACGCATCGTCGTCGTCCTTGCGGCGCTGTTCGGCGTGGATGCATTTGCCGGAGGTTTCGTCGTGCAATCGATGCTCGCGCTGTGGCTGCTCGAGAAATTCGGCCTCGGGGTCGTCGCGACCGGCGCGATCTTCTTCTGGACGGGGATACTGTCTGCCTTTTCCTACGTCGTCGCGGTGCGAATCGCCCGCAGGCTGGGACTCGTGAATACGATGGTCTTCACCCACCTGCCGTCGAGCGTGCTGCTGCTGCTCGTGCCCTTCATGCCGACCCTCGGACTCGCCATCGCCCTGCTGCTCGCGCGCAGCGCGCTGTCGCAGATGGATGTGCCGACCCGCAACTCATACGTGATGGCTGTGGTCACGCCGGCCGAGCGCGCCGCGGCGGCGAGCATCACGTCGCTGTCGCGCAGCCTCGCCTCGTCCGCCGGACCGTTCATCGCGGGCTGGCTCCTGGGCATCTCGGCCTTCGGGTGGCCGCTGATCGTCGCGGGAGCGCTCAAGATCGTCTACGACCTGTCGCTGCTCGCGACCTTCGGCAGGCTTCGGCCGCCCGAGGAATCGGCGCGGCCTTCAGGGTGATGGCACCGGAAGCTTGCACGCCCGCAGACTGCGGCGCAGGTGCCTATCCCATCGGGTCCTTCACGTTGTCGATCTGATCGAACTCGATGTTCCAGAGGTGCCCGTCGACGCGCTCGACCTTGCGGATGTAGACCGTCTGGATGACGTCGCGCGTTGCCGGGTCGATGGTCATCGGACCCCTGGGGCTGGTCCAGGACATCCCTTTCATAGCCTCGACCAGCTTCTCGCCGTTGGTGTCCCCGCCGGTCTTCTTCAGCGCCTCGTAGATCAGGTGCATGCCGTCGTAGCCGCCGACTGAGTGGAAGTTCGGCCGCATGCCGGCGTTCGCCTGCATGAAGCCGCTGACGTAGGCCTTGTTCTCCGGCGAAGGATGTGCCGCCGAATAATGGTGCGAGCTGACCACGCCCAGCGCCGGATCACCCATCGAATCGAGGATATCGTCGTCCACGACGTCACCCGTGCAGATCAGGCGAATGCCCGCGTCCTTCAATCCACGCTCCCCGAACGACTTCATTACCGCCGTGCCTGCGCCCGAGGGGACGAAAACGAACAACGCATCGGGCTTCGCGTCCTTGACGCGCTGGATGAACGGCGCGAACTCGGGATTGGCGAGCGGCGCGCGCAGCGACTCGACGATCGCACCGCCAGAACCCGTGAAATGCTTGACGAAGGTCTTCTCGGAATCGATGCCCGGTGCGTAATCGCTGACCAGCGTCACCACCTTCGAGATCTTGTTCTTCGCACCCCATTCGGCGATCGGTGCCGTCACCTGCGGGACCGTGAATCCCGAGCGGACGATAAACGGCGAACGCTGCGGGATCACCGATGTCGCAGCGGCCATGACGATCATCGGCACCCTGGCCTCGGTCGCCACCGGGGCCGTCGCGAATGCAAGCGGGGTCAATCCGAAGCCGGCGATCACTGCCACCTGGTCGCGCGTGATCAGCTCCTGCGCGATGCGCTTGGTGAGTTCCGGCTGCGTGCCCGTGTCGTCGCGGACGATCAGTTCGATCTTGCGCCCGCCAGCGGCGTCGCCGCTCTTACGCATGTACAGCCGGCAGGCCGCTTCGACCTGCCTCCCGGTCGAGGCGAACGGGCCGGTCTTCGGAACGATCAGGCCGATTTTCAGCGGATTGGCTGCGAACGCATGGCGCGGTAGCGCTGCGGCGACCAAGCCCGCCGCTCCGGTCGCCAGGATTGACCTTCGATTCACTTTCGGGTATGCAGCCATGTCGACATCCCTCCCTCTCCAGGTTGAACGTGGCATTTCAATTGCGCACGGCACTCCAGTTACTGTCGAGCGTGCGCATCGCGTCGGCGTCGAGCGAGAGGCGTGTTGCGGCGATCAGCTCATCGAGCTGGGCGACCGACGTGGCGCTCGCGATCGGCGCAG
>DASYXO010000238.1:0-10960 GCA_035934825.1 Casimicrobiaceae bacterium | reverse complement strand
CGCATCGTGCACGTCCATGCCGAGCCAGTGCCCTGCGCGGTGCATGTAGAACTGCTTGTAGCTGCCACTGTCCAGCACGGCGTCGAGCGAACCCTCGCACAGGCGAAGATCGATGAAACCCTGCGCGAGCACGCGCTCGGCGGTGCGGTGATAGTCGTGGAACGGCATCCCCGGCGAGACCGCATCGATGCACGCGAGCTGGGCGGCCAGCACGAGATCGTAGATCGCCTTCTGCGGTCCCGTGAAGGCGCCATCGGCCGGGAACGTGCGCGTGATGTCAGACGCATAGCCCTGGTACTCGCAACCGGCGTCGATCAGCAGCAGGTCGCCGCTTTGCATCTGGCGGTTGTTGTCGCGGTAATGCAGCACGCAGGCGTTGGGACCCGAAGCGACGATCGACGAATAGGCGAGGGCCTGCGCCCCGCTCGTCAGGAACTCGTGCGCGAGCTCGGCCTCGACCTCGTACTCGAATGCCCCCGGCCGTGCCGTGGCCATGGCGCGGCGATGCGCTTCGCTCGAGATGGCGCAGGCACGGCGCATCAGGGCGATCTCGTGGCTATCCTTCACCAGCCGCATCGCGTCGAGCGCCGCACGGATGTCGACGACCTCCTCCGGGGCCGAGACCCCGGTGCGTGCACGCCCGCGGACGTCGTTAAGCAAGTCGGCCAGCTGGCGATCCCAGTCCGCGAACAGGCCCAGCGGCGTGAACACCGCGGGCCGGTCCGACGCAAGCTCAGGGAGCTTCGCCTTCAGTGCCGAAACCGGGTGCGCCTCGTCGAACCCGAAGATCTCGCGGGCGGCGTCGGGGCCGTAGCGAAACCCATCCCAGACTTCGCGCTCGTCGTCCTTTTCGCGGCAGAACAGCAGTTGGCGGTCGCCATCGGGTCCGGCGACCAGGGCGATGACTGCCTCGGGCTCGGGAAAGCCGGACAGGTAGTAGAAATAGCTGTCGTGCCGGAATGGGTAGAGCGAGTCGCGATTGCGCGGGACCTCCGGCGCGGTCGGCAGCAGGGCGAGCCCGCCGCCGCACTTGCCGCGCATCGTCTGCAATATCGCATCGCGACGCGCGCGATAGACCTGGTGGGCGTGGTTCATCGTGTCATCCTGCGTTCAATCGCCGCATTATAGGGCGCTCTGCGCTTCGTCCCGCGAAACCGGGGAAACCGGGGATACCAGGACAGACGCGGATTCCGATTTCGGAATCCAGGTCTGTCCCGGTTTCCGCAGGCGGCGGCGAAGCTGCGCCTTTCAGGAATGCGGCGAAGCACTTAAGATTGCCGCATGGTCGCCGACGTCCGCCCGCGCTCCGGATGACGCCAGCGCGAACTGCGCGGATCGCGCTCGCCGCAACGCTGACGATCCAGACCTTCACCTCGCTCGCCGGCACGGCGACCGCAGTCCTGGCGCCGGCGATCGCGGGCGATTTCGGGGTCGACCCGCGCTGGATCGGGATCTTCATCGGCACGGTCTACGGCGGCGCGATGCTTGCGAGCCTGGCCTGTGGCAGCCTCATCGAGCGCTACGGTCCGATCCGCGTGTCGCAGGCCTGCGTCGTGCTGTGCGCGCTGGGCATCGCGGCGATGGCCGCCACGCCTGCATCGCTGCCCGGGCTGCTTGCGCTGGCCGCGCTCGTCATCGGCGTCGGCTACGGACCGATCACCCCGGCCTCGTCGCAGCTGCTGCAGCGGACCGCAGCTCCGTCGCGGATGGCGTTGACGTTCTCGATCAAGCAAACCGGCGTTCCGGCCGGTGCAGCGCTTTCGGGTGCGCTGCTGCCGGGCTTGGCACTCGTCGCGGGATGGCGCCCGGCGTTGGTCGCGGTCGCGCTGGCCGGCGCGATCGTCGTCGCGCTCGCACAGCCGATTCGTGCCCGGCTCGACGCCGAGCACTCTCCGCGGCGGCCGATGTCCGTCGCCGGAATCGTCGCCCCGCTCGCTCTCGTGTGGCGATCGAAGCCGCTGCTGATGCTGGCGCTGGTCTCGTTCGCCTATTCCGCGACACAGGTGTGCCTGACGAGCTACCTGGTGGTCTACCTTACCGCGACGCTCGGATTCTCGCTGGTTTCGGCAGGACTCGCACTGACCGCGACGACGGTCGCCGGAGCCTGCGGGCGCATCGGCTGGGGAATCGTCGCCGACCGGCTGCTCGCGCCGCGCAAGGTGCTGGCATTGGTGGGACTGATCGCCTGCGGTTGCGCCGTCGCGATGGCCGCGTCCACGCCGCGCTGGCCGCCAGGACTGGTCATCGGGCTCGCGGCCTGCTTCGGCGCCACCGCGATCGGCTGGAACGGCGTCCAGCTCTCGGAAGTCGCGCGCCTCGCGCCGCCGGGCGCGGCCGGCAAGGTGACCGGCGCGGCGAGCGTCATCACCTTCGCCGGAGTCGTGGTCGGCCCGCCGTCGTTCGCGCTGCTGTCCAGTCTGACCGGCAGCTATCGTGCGGGATTCGCGGCGATCGCGCTCGCCAGCGCCATTGCCGCAGCCGCGCTCCTGGTCCGGGAACCGCATACAATCGACCTCTGAGATAGCGAGGGAGTCGACCCATGGACCGCATACCCGACATCGATCCCCAGGAAACCCGCGAATGGCTGGAAGCCCTCGAAGGCGTGCTCGCCGCCGAAGGACCGGATCGCGCGCATTTCCTGATCGAGCAGCTGATCGACAAGGCGCGCCGCTCGGGCGCGTACCTGCCGTTTTCGGCGAACACCGCGTACATCAACACGATCCCCGTCGAATCGCAGGTGCGCATCCCCGGCGATCAGAATGTCGAGCACCGCATCCGTTCGATCGCGCGCTGGAACGCGATGGCGATGGTCGTTCGGGCCAACAAGCACACGAACGTGGGCGGCCATATCGCAAGCTACGCGTCGGCAGCGACGCTCTACGACGTGGGCTTCAACCACTTCTGGCACGGACTGTCGGACCGGCACGGAGGCGACCTCGTGTTCATCCAGGGCCATTCGGCGCCCGGCGTCTACGCCCGCGCCTTCCTGCTCGGCCGCCTGACGGCGAGCCAGCTCGACAACTACCGCCAGGAGGTCGACGGCACGGGCATCTCGTCGTATCCGCACCCGTGGCTGATGCCGGATTTCTGGCAGTTCCCCACGGTGTCGATGGGCCTCGGGCCGCTGATGGCGATCTACCAGGCGCGGTTCATGAAATACCTGCACGACCGGGGCCTTGCCGACACCCGCGGGCGCAAGGTCTGGTGCTTCTGCGGCGACGGCGAGATGGACGAGCCCGAATCGATGGGTGCCATCGGCATGGCCTCGCGCGAGAGCCTCGACAACCTGATCTTCGTCGTCAACTGCAACCTGCAGCGCCTCGACGGCCCGGTGCGCGGCAATGGCAAGATCATCCAGGAGCTCGAGAGCGATTTCCGCGGGGCCGGCTGGAACGTGATCAAGGTCATCTGGGGCACGCTCTGGGATTCGCTGCTTGCCCGCGACAAGAAAGGCATCCTGATGCAGCGGATGATGGCCTGCGTCGACGGCGAATACCAGACGTTCAAGGCCAAGGACGGCGCCTACGTCCGCGAGTATTTCTTCAACACGCCCGAGCTGAAGGCGATGGTCGCCGA
Source organism: Casimicrobiaceae bacterium (assembly GCA_035934825.1). GTDB lineage: Bacteria > Pseudomonadota > Gammaproteobacteria > Burkholderiales > Casimicrobiaceae > VBCG01. Next base: position 7,384 of record DASYXO010000238.1, on the reverse strand, counting down.
CTGGACCGACGAAGAGATCTGGGCGCTGAACCGCGGCGGCCACGATCCGCACAAGGTGTACGCCGCCTACCACGCCGCAGTGAATCACCCCGGCCAGCCGACGGTGATCCTCGCCAAGACGATCAAGGGCTATGGAATGGGGGAGGCGGGCGAAGCGCAGAACATCACCCACCAGCAGAAGAAGATGAACGTCGAGGCGGTGCGCCGCTTCCGCGACCGATTCGACATCCCGGTCCCCGACGACAAGCTCGAGGAGGTCCCCTACGTGACCTTCCCCGACGGCTCGCCCGAGCGCGAGTACATGCGCGCGCGCCGGCTGGAGCTCGGAGGCTACCTCCCGGCGCGAAGACGCAAGGCCGAGGCGCTCGCGGTGCCGCCCCTGTCGGCATTCGAGCGCATCCTGAAGAGCACCGACGAACGCGAGATCTCGACGACGATGGCGTTCGTGCAGATCCTGCAGATCCTGCTGCGCGACAAGAACCTCGGCAAGCACGTGGTGCCCATCGTTCCCGACGAGTCGCGGACCTTCGGCATGGAAGGGATGTTCCGCCAGCTCGCGATCTGGAACCAGCTCGGACAGCTCTACACGCCCGAAGACAAGGACCAGTTGATGTTCTACAAGGAGGACAAGCACGGCCAGATTCTCCAGGAAGGCATCAACGAGGCGGGGGCGATGAGCGACTGGATGGCCGCCGCGACGTCGTACTCGACCCACGGCGTCCCGATGATCCCGTTCTACATCTTCTACTCGATGTTCGGCTTCCAGCGCGTCGGCGATTTCGCATGGGCCGCCGGCGACATGCGCTGCCGCGGTTTCCTGCTCGGCGGCACCGCGGGGCGCACGACGCTGAACGGGGAGGGCCTGCAGCACGAGGACGGGCATTCGCACCTGCTGTCGGCGAACATCCCGAACTGCATTTCCTACGACCCGACGTTCGCTTTCGAGGTCGCCGTGATCATCCAGGACGGCCTGCGGCGCATGTACGCCGAGCAGGAGGACGTCTACTACTACCTGACGGTGATGAACGAGAACTACCCGCATCCGGCGATGCCGGAAGGCGCGGCCGCCGCGATCATCAAGGGCATGTACCTGTTGGCCGCGGGCGCGAAGAAAGCCAGGGCGCCGCGCGTGCAGCTCCTCGGATCGGGCACGATCTTCCGCGAGGTGATCGCCGCGGCGGACCTGCTGCGCAACGACTGGGGCGTCGAAGCCGATCTCTGGAGCTGCCCGTCGTTCACCGAGCTCGCCCGCGACGGCCGCGCGGCGGAACGCTACAACCTGCTGAACCCGACCGCCGAGCCGCGCGTGTCGCACGTCGAGGCCTGCCTCGCGGCTACCCAGGGACCGATCGTCGCAGCGACCGACTACGTGCGCGGCTTCGCCGACCAGATCCGCCCGTACCTGCGCCGGCGCTACGTCGTGCTCGGCACCGACGGCTACGGCCGCTCGGATACGCGCGAGAAGCTGCGAAGCTTCTTCGAGGTCGACCGGCGCTACCTCACCGTCGCGGCCCTGAAGGCGCTGGCCGACGAAGGCGCGTTGCCGGCAAAGAAGGTCGCCGAGGCGATCGCCCGCTACGGCATCGATGCGGCGCGGCCTGCGCCGTGGCTCGTGTGAGATTGACGACCATGCAGATGCCACGGGGAGATCTATGAGCGCGATCGAGGTCAAGGTTCCCGACATCGGCGATTTCAGCGACGTCCCGGTCATCGAGGTGCTGGTGAAGCCGGGCGATGCGGTCAAGGCCGAGGACGCGTTGCTGACGCTCGAGTCCGACAAGGCGACGATGGACGTCCCTTCGCCGGCGGCGGGCGTCGTCAAGTCGGTGCAGGTCAAGGTCGGCGACAAGGTGAGCGAGGGGCGGGTCATCCTGACGCTCGAGGCTGACGCGGATTCGGCATCCTCGCCCCCGCCGCCCGCCGCGAGCGGTGCCGCCGCCTTGCCCGCGGTCGCGCGAGCGGCCGACGCGGCGCCCTCGCCCCGGCAAGCACCCGCAGCCCCGCCGCCTCCACGGTCGGAACCGGCGGCCGCCGCGCATCCGCCGCCCTCCTCCGCGAACGCGAGCTCCACGGATGCGGGTGACGAGTCGGCGCGCAGCGCGCATGCCTCGCCGTCGGTGCGAAAGTTCGCCCGCGAGCTCGGGGTCGATCTCGCCGGCGTGACCGGCTCGGGCGCAAAAGGCCGCATTCTCCACGAAGACGTGCAGGCGTTCGTCAAGCGCAGCCTCGCAGGCGCGACGGCCGCCGCTCCCGGCAGCGGCGCTGGGCTGAGCCTCCTCCCCTGGCCCGTCGTCGATTTCGCGAAATTCGGCCCCGTCGAGACCAAGCCGCGGTCCCGGATCAACAAGATCTCCGGCGCCAACCTCGCGCGCAACTGGGCGATGATCCCGCACGTCACCCAGTTCGAGGACGCCGACATCACCGAGCTCGAGGCACTGCGGGTCGCGCTCAACAAGGAGAACGAGAAGGCGGGCGTCAAGATCACGATGCTCGCGTTCCTGATCAAGGCCGCGGTATCCGCACTTGCGAAGTTCCCGGACTTCAACGCGTCGCTCGACGCAAGCGGCGAGAACCTCGTCCGCAAGGGTTACTTCAACATCGGCTTCGCGGCGGACACGCCGAACGGCCTCGTCGTTCCGGTGCTGAAGGGTGCCGAGGGAAAGGGCGTGCTGCAGATCGCGAAGGAGATGGCCGAGCTCTCCGCCAGGGCGCGCGAAGGCAAGCTCGCGCCCGCCGAGATGCAGGGCGGCTGCTTTTCGATCAGCTCGCTCGGCGGCATCGGCGGCACTGCATTCACGCCGATCATCAATGCGCCGGAAGTCGCGATCCTCGGGGTATCGAAGAGCGCGATGAAACCGGTCTGGGACGGCAAGGCTTTCGATGCGCGCCTGATCCTGCCCCTGTCCCTGTCCTACGACCACCGCGTGATCGATGGCGCGTCGGCGGCACGCTTCATCGTTCATTACGCGTCGCTGCTCGGCGATTTCCGGCGCGCGCTGCTTTGACCCAGGACGAGCAGAAGCAACTGGTCGCGCGCGAGGCGATCCGCTACGTCGTCGACGACGCCTGGATCGGCGTCGGCTCCGGCTCGACCGCCAACCTCTTCATCGATGAGCTTGCCCGGATCAAGCACCGGGTCAAGGGTGCGGTCGCGAGCTCGGTGAAGACCGCCGAGCGACTGGCGTCGCATGGCATCGACGTCGAGGAGCTCAACAACGTCAGCGACATCCCGGTCTATATCGATGGCGCCGACGAAGTGACCGAGCATGGCGCAATGATCAAGGGCGGCGGCGGCGCGCTGACCCGCGAGAAGATCGTCGCCGCGGTGGCGCGCAGGTTCGTCTGCATTGCCGACCGGACCAAGCTCGTCGGCGTCCTTGGCCGCTTTCCGCTGCCCATCGAGGTGATCCCGATGGCGCGCAGCTACGTCGCACGCGAGCTGGTGAAGCTCGGCGGATACCCGGCGTGGCGGATGGGCTTCACGACCGACAACGGCAACGCGATTCTCGACGTCTCGGGCCTGTCGATCCTCGATCCTTCCGCACTCGAGGACCGGATCAACGGCATCCCGGGCGTGGTCACCGTCGGTCTGTTCGCGCGGCGCGGCGCCGACGTGATCCTGCTCGGCGGCAACGACGGCGTGCGGACGATCACGCCGCACGGCTAAAGGAAATTGGGGTCAGAGCTGTAATAGTTCGATCTCTGGCCGACGTAGCGTGGTACATGACCGCTCAGAACTATTACAGCTCTGACCCCAATTTCCGCAATCTCAGCGCGCTACAATTGGCCGCATGACTAACCTCAACGTCCCGGGTCTCGGCAGCTTTGCCGATGTCGTCGCCTACATGGACGGGGTCGGAGACGCAGCGCGCAGCGCATCGCGCTCGCTCGCGCGGGCGAGCACGCATGCCAAGAATCTCGCTCTCACGCGCATGGCGGCGGCGATCCGCCGCGACGCGGGGCTGCTGGCTGCCGCCAACGCCGACGACGTCGCGGCCGCGCGCGCGGCGGGCAACGACGCAGCGTTCGTCGACCGGCTGGCACTGACGCCCACCTCCATCGAAGCCATGGCACGCGGCCTCGAGGAGATCGTGGCGCTGCCCGATCCGGTCGGCGAGATCTCGGATCTCAAGTACCGGCCGTCGGGAATCCAGGTCGGAATGATGCGGGTGCCGCTCGGCGTCATCGCGATCATCTACGAGTCGCGGCCCAACGTCACCGCCGACGCGGCAGGCCTGTGCCTCAAGGCCGGGAATGCGACGATCCTGCGCGGCGGGTCGGAGGCGATGCGCAGCAACCAGGCGATCGCGCGCTGCGTCCACGAAGGACTGCGCGACGCCAGCCTGCCCGAGAGCGCGGTCCAGGTCGTCGCGACCACCGACCGCGCCGCGGTCGGCCACCTCATCGCCGACGAGAAGCACGTCGACGTGATCGTGCCCCGCGGCGGCAAGTCACTGATCGAGCGCATCGCCCGCGACGCCCGCGTGCCGGTGATCAAGCACCTCGACGGTGTCTGCCACGTCTATATCGATGCGCAGGCCGAGCTGCAGGCCGCGATCCGCATCGCCGACAATGCGAAGACGCAGCGTTACGCCCCCTGCAACACGATGGAGACGCTGCTCGTGCACACCGACATCGCGCCGCGCGTTCTGCCGCCCCTCGCATCGATCTACGCGGCCAAGGATGTGGAGATGCGCGGCTGCGAGCGTTCCCGCGCGCTGGTTCCCGCGATGAAGGCCGCGACCGAGAGCGATTGGTATGCCGAGTACCTGGCGCCGATCATCGCCATCAGGGTCGTCGATTCGCTCGACATGGCGATCGACCATATCTCGCGCTACGGCTCGCAGCACACCGACGCGATCGTGACCGAAAGCCATCCGAACGCGATGCGCTTCCTGCGCGAGGTCGACTCGAGCTCGGTCATGGTCAACGCTTCGACCCGCTTCGCCGACGGCTTCGAGTACGGCCTCGGCGCCGAGATCGGCATTTCGACCAACAAGCTGCACGCTCGCGGGCCGGTCGGGCTCGAGGGATTGACCAGCCGCAAGTGGATCGTGCTCGGCACCGGCCAGATCCGGGGCTGAGCACGCCGCGCGACCCGCAATGTCGAGTTCGGTGTCCCTATCGATCGCGACCAATTCGGCGATTGCGGTCTCCAAGGGTTTCGGCTGGTTCGTCACTGGCTCGCCGACGCTGTTCGCAGAAACGGTCCACTCGCTGGCCGACGTCGGCAACCAGGTGCTGCTCAAGATCGGCGAGGTCCGCGGCCGGCGGGGCCCCGACCTCGAGCACCCGTTCGGGCGCGGGCAGGAGAAGTTCTTCTGGGCGCTGGTGTCGGCCGTCAGCGTGTTCTTCATCGGCTGTGGCATCAACATCTACCACGGCGTCCAGGCGTTGATGATGGGCGGGGAAGTCGCGCACTTCACGCCGCTGGTGCTGGGCCTGCTCCTGTTCTCGCTCGCGCTCGAAGCCTGGACCTTCGCCATTGCCTGGAAGGAGATCGGCGGGCGGCAAGGCGTGAAGGACAACCGCCACCACACGACGGTGATCGCCGTGCTGCTCGAGGACGGCGTTGCCCTGTTTGGCATCTTCCTGACACTTGTGGTCGCCGGCGTCGGCTACGCCTACGGCCCGCATCCAGAATTCGATGCGGCGGTCGCCATCGCCGTCGGCGCCATCCTGGGAGGCATGGCACTGTTCCTGGCGACGATCAACCGGCGCATTCTGATCGACACCTCGGACCAGGTCCTCGATCGCGCCGCCCGGACCTGGCTCGCCGGACGCGGAATCGCGGCCAGCGTGCATTCGCTGGTGCTCGACAATGACCGCGCCATCGTCTTCGTTCGCCCGCAGGGAGAGGTTCGCGACTCGCGTGCCATTGGCAGCGCGCTGACCGCGCACCTCGCCGAGACTCTGGGCAAGAGCGCCGACGCCGTGTACTGGGAGTTCCCGGCCTGACCCAGAAAATCAGGGACGCACCACGTTTTAAAACGTGGTGCGTCCCTGATTTGCGCTGTTTTGCGATCTACGCCGGCACGGCGGGCGTGCGCCGACGCAGCCACGTGAGCCACAACACCGCCGCCGCGATCACCGCCAGCACTGGAACGGCTGCGCGATTCATCGTATCCCACCCGCTGGTGGTGACCAGCGCCCCGGATGCGAGCGACGACACGCCCATGGTCGCGAACACGATGAAATCATTGACCCCCTGCGTGCGGGCCCGCTCGGAAGGCGCGTACGTTTCGGTCAGCAGCGACGTTCCGCCGGTGTACATGAAGTTCCAGCCCGCACCGACGAATGCCAGCGCCGCGACGAAGTGCGCGACGCTGATCCCGTTGAGCGCGATGGCGACCGCGATCGTCATCAATGCGACGCCGACGAGGATGATGCGCAGCGCACCGAAGCGCTTGATCAGGTTACCGGTGACGAAGCCCGGCGCGTACATCGCGACCACGTGCCATTCGATGACCAGTGCCGCCGCACTGAAAGGATGGCCACAGAAATCCATCGCGATCGGCGTCGCGGTCATCAGCAGGTTCATCAGCCCGTAGCCCAGCGCCGCGGCGAGCGCGGCGACAATGAATGTCGGCTGGCGCATGATCGTGGCCAGGGACCGGCCGCCGCCGGCACGCTCGGCATGCGAAGGGGGCGGGACCTGCACCCGCGACTGCACGGCCAGCGCGACCAGCGCCACCACGGCGAGCGCGGCGAACGAGCCCTGGAACGGCGTCGCGAACAGGTCCTTGGTGAGCTTCGCGGTTTGCGGACCGATGAATCCCCCGGCGACACCGCCTGCCAGCACCAGCGAGATCGCTTTGGCACGGTCGGCGGGCGCCGCGACTTCGGCGGCAGCGAAGCGGTATTGCAACCCGACCGCGTTGTAGACGCCGATGACCCCGGTCGCGGCGCAGAACAGCGCGAAGCTCCCAAGGTGCAGCGCCAACACGCCGATCACGCAACCGACGATGTTCACGGCGGCCCCGGTCATGAAGCCCACGCGGCGGCCGACCTTCGCCATCCACATCGACATCGGCATCGCGGCAAGCGCCGAGCCCAGGACGTAGGTCGTGGCGCCGAAGGTCGACAGCGCCTTGGTCTGCGCGATCGAGAAGCCGATCAGGCCGTTCATCGAAGTGAGGCCCGAGGAATTGACGAGCAGCAGCGCCTGGCAGCAGGCGAGCAGGAAGATGTCGCGGCGAGAGGTGCGCAAGGTCAGAACGTCGGGCCCGACCGCGTCCAACGCTCGCGGCGCGGCGGTCGAAAAGCCGTATGATAATCGCAGCCCCTTCGCCTGCCGGACCCCGATCCGGCTTCGATCCAGCATCGTTCCCGTTTCTGCCCCGATGTCGCTGCCACCCCTCGCCGCCGAGATTCTCGATTTCTG
>DASYXO010000229.1:0-4276 GCA_035934825.1 Casimicrobiaceae bacterium | reverse complement strand
GCGCTCCTGGGCGAGCCGCACGAGCGCAGTTGCCAGTGCCTGGTCGACGTCCTCGATCCAGGCGAATTCGAGCTTGCCGCGCGCGTCGACGGGAATCTCCTCGAGGTCGCGCCGGTTGCGCGCGGGCAACATCACCGTGCGGATCCCGGCGCGCAGCGCCGCGAGCACCTTCTCCTTGACCCCGCCGATCGGCAGCACCAGGCCACGCAGGCTGATCTCACCGGTCATCGCGACCTCGGAGCGCACCGGCCGGCCGGTGAACAGCGACGAAAGCGCGACGAACATCGCGACACCTGCGCTTGGACCGTCCTTGGGAGTCGCGCCCGCCGGGACGTGGACGTGGATGTCGGATTTCTCGAGAATCTCGGCGGAGATCCCCAATTGCGCCGAGCGCGCCTTGACCAGCGACAACGCGGCCTGGGCACTCTCTTTCATCACGTCGCCGAGCTGGCCGGTCAGGATCAGCTTGCCCGTCCCGGGCATGCGCGCGGCTTCGATGAACAGGATGTCGCCGCCGACCGGCGTCCATGCAAGTCCGGTCGCGACGCCGGGGATCGCGCTGCGCATCGCGACTTCCGCCTCGAATTGGCGGGGACCGAGGACCGCCTGCAGCTCGTCGCGGCCGATCGCAACATGCTGCGTGCTGCCCTCGGCCACCCGCACGGCGACATTCTGGAACACGCGCCCGATCTCGCGCTCGAGATTGCGCACTCCCGCTTCGCGCGTGTAGTCGTCGATGATCGCCATCAACGCGTCGTCGCCGATATCGCACGACGACGGCGAGAGCCCGGCGGCCGCCAGCCGCCGCGGCACCAGATAGCGGCGGGCGATCTGCAGCTTCTCCTGCGCCGTGTAGCCGGGAAGCTCGATCACCTCCATCCGGTCGCGCAGCGGGCCCGGGATCGTGTCGAGCACGTTGGCGGTGCAGATGAACATGACCTTGGACAGGTCGAAAGGCACGGCCAGGTAATTGTCTCGAAAGTTCGAGTTCTGCTCGGGATCGAGCACCTCGAGCAACGCCGACGCCGGATCGCCATGAAAGCCGCCCGCGCCCAGCTTGTCGACCTCGTCGAGCATCATCACGCAGTTGCGCGTGCCGGTCTTGCGCAGCGCCTGGATGACGTTGCCGGGCAGCGAGCCGATGTAGGTACGCCGGTGCCCGCGGATCTCGGCTTCGTCGTGTACGCCGCCGAGGCTCACGCGCGCAAGCTTGCGACCGGTTGCCTTGGCGATGCTCTGCCCAAGCGAGGTCTTGCCTACGCCGGGTGGGCCGACGAGGCACAGGATCGGGCTGTTGCCCGACGGGTTCAGCTTGTGGACGGCGAGGTACTCGAGGATGCGTCGCTTGACCTTCTCGAGACCGAAATGATCCGTGTCGAGAATGCTCCGCGCCTGTCCGATGTCGATCGGCGGCTCGGGATCGCTCGCCCACGGCAGCTCGGTCAGCCACTCGAGGTAGGTCCGGACCATCGATGACTCGCCGGCGCCGTCGGGCATCCTTTCGAGCCGCTTCAACTCCTTGCGCGCGGCTTTCTCGACCTCCTCGGGCATGCGCGCCTCGGTGATCGCGCGGTCGAGGTCGGCGATTTCGGCCGCGCCCTCGTCGCCTTCGCCGAGCTCCTTCTGGATCGTGCGCAGCTGCTCGCGCAGCAGGTGCCTGCGGTTGACGTCGCTGATCGACTCGCGCGTACGCTCGTCGACCTCGCGCGACACCCTGAGGACCTCGACGCGATGCGACAGCAACTCGAGCAGCCGGTCGAGCCGGTCCTTGAGGTCGAACTTCTCGAGCAGCGACTGCTTGTCCTCGGGCGTCGCATCCATCATGCCCGAGATGAAATCGGCAAGCCTTGCCGCGCCCTCGATCGCCTGCACGCCAGCGACCATTTCCTCCGGAACGTTCGGCAGGAGCTGCAGGATCTCGACGGCGCGCTGCCTGACCGTGTGCGCGCGCCCCTCGATCTCGGCGTCGACGGTCTCGGGATCGTCGACGAACTGGACGCGTGCGACCGTGTACGGATACCCGTCGAGGAACTGGAGGACGCGGAAACGGCGCAGCCCGCGCGCGATTGCATGATGAGTGCCGTCGGAGGCAGTGACATAGCGGACGAGCGCCGCGCTGGCACCGACCCAGTGCAGGTCCTCGGGCGTCGGCTCCTCGGCCTCGGGTTTGCTCTGCAGCAGGACGCCGAGCGGACGCTCCAGGCGCACTGCTTCCTGGACGGCGGCGACCGATCGCTCCCGACCCAGGGTCAGCGGCAGCACGACGCCTGGAAACATCACGATGTTGCGCACCGGAAGAATGATCAGCGCGTCATCCGGCAACGGGCGCGAGGCCGCGTCGGCGCGAGGCCGCGTCGGCGCTGTCGGCGCTGCCGGCGCCGCGGCGTCGGGACGCGGGGAACCGTCCGCGGAAACCGCGTCGGCGTCGTGAGTCTTCGTCTCGTTCATGGTCTGGTCAATCCAGCCTGCGCAGGCGCAGCACCAGGCATCCGTTCGCGCACTCGGGCAAGCTCGCCTCGAGCCGGCCGGGAGGCAGTGCGATGCGGCGTTCGAAAACGCCATAGGGAATCTCCAGGCGCCGGATTGCCTGACAGGCCCCCGCAAGAGGGAGCGGACGGACGCCACGCACAAGCAGGGCTCCGGGCTCGTTCGTAACCTCGATGCGCTCGGGCGCCACACCCGGCATCGCGACCACAATGACGATTTCCTGCTCGTCCTCGAAGACATCGGCCGGCGGTTCCCAGGACGCCTGCGTCCTGGGCGAGCTCGCGAGCCGGAAGAATTGCCGGTGCAGCCGCTCGGCCTGCTCGATCAGGCCGAACGCCTGCGACAGCATCCAGTCCGACGGGTCAGTTTCCCGCGGCATGCGCCCGGATCCATTGCAGCAACTGGGAGGTGCCCAGCGCGCCGGACTGCCGCGCGATCTCCCGGCCACTGCGGAAGGCGACCAGCGTGGGGATGCTGCGGATGCCGAAGCGCGACGCGATCTCCGGCGCCGCCTCGGTGTCGAGCTTGGCGAGATGGACTCCCGCCCCGAGCTGCGAGGCGGCCTCCTCGTACGCAGGGGCCATCATCCGGCAGGGGCCGCACCATGGCGCCCAGAAATCCACGATGACCGGCACCTCCGACGCACCGATGTGGTGGTCGAAGCTCGAGCCTGTCAGGCCGAACGCGTGCCCAGGGAACAGCGCCTCCTTGCAGTTGCCGCACGCCGGGCGCTCGCCCAGGCGCTCGCGCGCGACCCGATTCGTCGTCCCGCAATGGGGGCAGACGACGTGCAGCGTGTCGATGACGTTCGAGGGGTTCGCGCCCATGGTCGCCCGATTATTTCCCAGTGCGCGCGCCGCGTCCAGCCGCCGGAAAGTACAGGTTGGTCGCCGGTGCGCCCCGCGCTTCCGTCAGTCGCTGCCGTCGAGCTTAAGCGGCAGCGGACAATGCAGCGCAGCGCAGATCACGCGCAGCAGCTCTGCCTCGGCGACGCGCACCTGGCCATCCTCGCGCACCGCATGCGTCAGGCCGCGCACCACCAGCGCCTTGCCCGCTGGATTGAGCCGATCGAGCTGCGCCAGCGCGGCGTCGAGGCGCGCCGGCCAATCCGCGGGCGGCGCGTAGTTGAGCGCGCGGCCGGGCAGCGCCTCGTCCACGGCGAGCTGGAACGCGCGCTGCGCCCCGGCCGCGTCCTCGTGGCCGAACTCCGCCACCAGTGCAGCCACGAGCGCGAAGTCGTCGCTGCAGGCATCCAGTTTCAGCGGGCCGGCTGCATACCCGCGAGCCGGATCGAGCGCATCGAGCACCTGCGTGCGCACCAGCGCGGCCAGGCAATATTCCTCGAGTTCGACCTTGCCGCCGACGCGTCCCAGCGCATCCAGTATCTGCACCAGCGTCGCCAGTTGCGCACGCGGTCGCCGCCGCAACGCCGGAAACACCAGCGCCGCCAGCGGCAGGCGCTGCAGCGGATGCAGCACGCGCGCCTGCGCCGCGATCGTCTCCGCGGCAGCGGCGAGCTCGGAGCTCTGACCCTGTGCGATCAGCGCGAGCTGCGCGCTGCGCAACGTGTCATCCGCCGACAGTGCCAGCGCCAGCACCAGCGCCGGCGCCTGCACCGCATCGCGCGCGGCGGCGAGCAGGGCCGGCGGAATCCCGGCTTGCACCTGCGCCGCGTGCGCATAGTCGCCGGCATCGGCGTGGCCAACCTGCGCCGCCACCGCCACCGGCGTCAGCCCGGCGCGCGCGGTGACGGCGGGCAGCACCTGCGCCGTCGACGCGGTGCCGGTTC
>DASYXO010000224.1:0-7593 GCA_035934825.1 Casimicrobiaceae bacterium | reverse complement strand
CAGCTGGTGGTCATCGACGCGGCTGGCAGGCTCGAGGGCGCCGTGCACATGCACGATCTGTTTCGCGCCCAGGTCATCTGATGGCGAACCGGCGCCGGCGCGCATCAGCCGAATGACCGAGTCCGACGTGATCGAGCGCGCAAGGCGCGTGCGGCTGCTGAGCTGCGACGTCGACGGCGTCCTGACCGACGGGCGCATCTATGTCGACGACCGCGGGCACGAGTTCAAGGCGTTCTGCGCGCTCGATGGCGTCGGCGTCAACCGGCTCGCGAACGCCGGCATCGTGGTCGCCTGGATCACCGGCAGCGCGGCGCCGGCCGTGGCGCACCGCGCCCGGCAGCTGCGCATCGCCCACCTCGTGCAGGACTCGCAGGACAAGCTGTCGGCATGGGAGAGGCTGCGCGAGGAGCTCGGACTCGACGCGCGCGAATGCGCGCACATCGGCGACGATCTCGCCGACATACCGGTGCTGGCAGCCTGCGGCCTCGCCGCCACCGTTCCGCACGCGCCGGCAGCCGTGCGCGCGCACGCGCACTACGTCACCTCGCGCGAGGGCGGAACCGGTGCGGTGCGCGAGCTCGCCGACCTGATCCTCGACGCACGGGCCCCTGCCGCGCAGGCCGTGCCGCGCCGCGACTGACGCGACGAAGACGCCGAAGGACATACGATGGATCGCAAGCGTGGCCTCCTCGACCGTCTCGTCGCATGGTCGCCGGTGATGCTGCTCGGCGCACTTGCAGCGCTGACCTACTGGCTCGATGCGCAGGTGCAGACGCCCGCTGCGCGTCCCGACGGCTCGACGCGGCACGACCCGGACTTGTTCCTCCAGGATTTCCGCGCACTGACCTTCGACGCGCAGGGCCGGCTGCGCGAAGAGCTGGCGGCCAAGCGTGCCGAGCATTTCCCGGATGACGACAGCTCGGAGCTGGTCGCGCCCAAGCTGCTGCTGACCGAGACCGGGCGCCCGACGATGACGTTGACGGCGGAACGGGGCACGGTTTCGGGCGATCGTGACAACGGCTACTTCCGGGGCAACGTGAAGGTGACGCGCGATGCCGACCCGAACCCACCGAAGGACGGCGAGCCGAACGGGCCGGTGACGCTCATGACCGATTCGCTCCATGTCCTCGCCAAGGAGCAGCGTGTCGACACCGATGCGCCGGTGACGATCGCGGAGCCCCGTGGAATAATCCACGGCACGGGCCTGACATTCGACAACAAGGCCAGGACCATCAGCATCAAATCGCAGGTCAGCGGCACCTTCCAACCCCGGGAACCAGCCAGGTGATGAACCCCACACCACGTCGACGCGCGCGGTGCATGCTCGCCTCGCTCGCGCTGGTCGCGGCGATCGCCCTGCCCGCGGGTGTCCGCGCCGAGAAGGCGGACCGCGACAAGCCGATCAGCTTTTCCGCCGAGCAACCCGCGCAGGTGGATTTCCAGAAGCGCGTGGGAACCCTGCGCGGCAACGTCGTGATCACGCAGGGCACGCTGACCATCCACGCCGACCGCATCGACTTCAAGCAGAACGCCGACAACTCGCTGTCGGCCACTGCGTGGGGAAACCCGGTCAGCTTCCGGCAGAAGAAGGACGGGTCCGACGAATATTTCGAGGGCTATGCGCAGAAAGCCGTCTACGACGGTGACACGCAGACGCTCGAGCTGTTCGACCGCGCGCTGCTGAAGCAGGGCAGCGACGAGATCCGCAGCAACTACATCTCGTACAACGCCGCAACGGGGATCTTCAAGGCCGAAGGGCGGCCCGACCAGCCCGGCATCGAAGGGCCGGGCTCGCGCGTGCAGGGCGTGTTCCAACCCCGGCCCGGGTCGCCGCTGCTGCCAGGCAATGCTCCGGCGAAAGACAACGGCAAGGCGGCCCCTGCCTCGCCCCCCGACGCGGGGAAGGACGGGAAGTCCCCCGGCGGCACGCCGCCGGGTCCCGGCGCTGCCCGGGCCGCGGCGCCGCTCGTGCTGACGCCGGACACCAAGCCGCCCGCGAAGTGAGCAAGCTCTCGGCAGCGCACCTGCGCAAGCGCTACAAGGCACGCACCGTCGTGCACGATGTCTCGCTCGACGTCGCGAGCGGCGAGGTGGTCGGCCTCCTCGGCCCCAACGGCGCGGGCAAGACCACCTGCTTCTACATGATCGTGGGCCTGGTCGCGGCCGATGGCGGTGCGATCGCGCTCGACCACGAGGACCTGTCGCGGCTGCCGATCCACCGCCGCGCGCGCCGCGGGCTCTCGTACCTGCCCCAGGAGGCGTCGATCTTCCGCAAGCTCACCGTGGCGCAGAACGTCCGCGCGATCCTCGAGCTGCAGTCGCTGGACGAGGATACGATGTCGAACCGGCTCGACGCCCTGCTCGAGGACCTGTCGATCTCGCATCTCGCCGACGCACCCGCCGTCTCGCTGTCCGGGGGCGAGCGCCGGCGCGTCGAGATCGCCCGCGCGCTCGCGACGCGGCCCCGGTTCATCCTGCTCGACGAGCCTTTCGCGGGCGTCGACCCCATCGCGGTGCTCGACATCCAGAAGATCATCGGCTTCCTCAAGGAGCGGGGCATCGGGGTGCTGATCACCGACCACAACGTCCGCGAGACGCTGGGCATCTGCGACCGCGCCTACATCATCAACGAGGGGCGGGTTCTCGCCTCGGGCGCACCAGGCGAGATTGTTTATAATGAGGATGTCCGGAAAGTCTATCTGGGCGAGCATTTCCGGCTCTGACCCGCGTGGCGCGGCGACGGGCCGAACGGCCCTGTCGATTCCGGACGGGATTCCGCCCATACTGGCGCTGACAGACTGACCACGACGCGGACGCCGGTGAAGCAGACGCTCCAGCTCAAGTTATCGCAGCACCTGACGCTGACGCCCCAACTGCAGCAGTCGATCCGGCTGCTCCAGCTGTCGACCATCGAGCTGAACGCTGAAGTCGAGCGGATGCTCCAGGAAAACCCCCTGCTCGAGCGCGCCGAGGGCGACGAAGAGCGCGCTCCGGTCGAGGTGCCGCTGGCAGGCCCCGGCCGCGCGGGCGACGATGACGCCGCCGTGAGCCGGAGCAGCGACGGGGCGGACGACGACAATCAGGCGCGCGCGTCCCGCGACGAGGGCCGCGACGACCCGGATTACGCCGATTACGGCGGCAGCGGCGGTTCGGACGCCGACTGGGGCGGGGCCGGCGGCTCCGACGACGATGAGTTCCTGCCGCAGCAGATTGCATCGAATACGCTGCGCGACCACCTGCTCGGCCAGCTCGCGCTGCTCAACCTGCCGCTGCGCGACCGCCAGATCGTCACCGCGCTGGTCGATGCGCTGGATGACGATGGCTACCTCGCCACGCCCCTCGAGGAAATCGTCGAGCTGTTCCCCGAGGAGCTCGCGATCGAGCCCGACGAGCTGTCGATCGCGCTCAAGTACGTGCAGAGCTTCGAGCCGGCCGGTGTCGGCGGGCGCGATTGCGCGGAGTGCCTGATGCTCCAGCTGAAGACCCTGCCCGGGGACACGCCGCGCCTCGCCGATGCGATGAAGGTCGTCGACGGAAACCTCGCGCTGCTGGCCAATCGCGACTTCACCAAGCTCAAGCGGCTGTTGCACACCGACGATGCAGGCGTGCGCGAGGTGCGCGACCTGATCCGCAGCCTCAATCCCAAGCCCGGCGCGGCGTTCTCCAGGACGGAGGCGAACTACGTCGTTCCCGACGTGATCGTGCGCAAGGTGAAGAACCAGTGGGTAGCGACGCTGAACGAGGCGGCGATGCCCAAGCTGCGGCTGAACCGCATTTACGCGGACATCCTGACGCGAAACCGCGACAGCTCCAACCAGCAGCTCGCCGCCCAGCTCCAGGAAGCGAAGTGGCTGATTCGCAACGTGCAGCAGCGCTTCGACACGATCCTGCGCGTCGCCCGCGCGATCGTCGAGCGGCAGCGGCGGTTCTTCGAGCACGGGGAGGTCGCGATGCGTCCGATGGTGCTGCGCGAAATTGCCGACATGCTTTCGCTGCATGAATCGACGATCTCGCGCGTGACCACGCAAAAATTCATGCTGACGCCGCGAGGAACGTTCGAGCTCAAGTACTTCTTCGGCAGCCACGTCGCCACCGACACCGGTGGCGCCGCATCGGCAACGGCGATCCGCGCGCTGATCAAGCAGCTGATCGCCGCCGAGAACGCGCGCAGTCCCCTGACCGACAGCCGGATCGCCGAGCTGCTCGGCGAGCAGGGCATCCTGGTCGCGCGGCGCACGATTGCCAAGTACCGCGAAGCGCTGCAGATCCCCCCGGTGAACATGCGCAAGGTTCTCTGACCGGATCCGCGGATCCTCCCGGCGGCGTCGTGGAGGCGGCGCCGTCTTCGCCGCGCCGGCCGGCCGCGCAACGCCATCCATCAAGTCCATAAGGAGAGCCCGATGAACCTCAACCTCACTGGCAATCATCTCGAGATCACGCCCGCGATTCGCGCCTATGTGATGACCAAGATCGAGCGCGTCAACCGGCATTTCGATCACGTGATCGACGTCAGTGTGGTGCTCTCCGTCGACAAGCTGCAGCAGCGCGTCGAAGCGAACGTGCACGTGCGCGGCAAGGACATTCATGCGCAGAGCATCGACGCCGACATGTACGCGGCGATCGACGCGCTCGCCGACAAGCTCGATCGCCAGGTGCTGAAGCACAAGGAGAAGCAGAAGGACCATCGCGTGGACACCGGTGCAGCGGCCCGCCCGGCGACAGGGACCGGCACCGAAGGGGCCGACTGAACCCGGGCCGACGGGTCGGCCGGCGACCGATCATGGGCGAAATCGCAAGGCTCCTGCCGCGATCCAACATCGTGGTCGACCTCGACATCGCCACCAAGCACCAGTTTTTCGAGGCGATGGGCAGCCGGCTCGAGGAAAGCGCCCGGCTTGCGCGTGGCAGCGTCGCGCCGAGCCTCGCCGCGCGCGAGAAGCTCGGATCGACCGGACTGGGGCAGGGCGTGGCGATCCCCCACGGGCGCATCAAGGGCCTGTCAGGCGCGATCGGCGCGTTCGCCCGCCTGCGGTCGCCGATCTCGTTCGAGGCGCCCGACGGCAAGCCCGTCGCCCAGCTCTTCGTGCTGCTGGTTCCCGAGCGGGCGACCGATCTGCACCTGCAACTGCTCTCCAAGCTGGCCCAGATGTTCGCCGACCGCGCATTCCGCGACCAGCTCGCCGCGACCGCCGACGCCGGCGAGATCGCGGCATTGTTCGATCATT
Organism: Casimicrobiaceae bacterium; assembly: GCA_035934825.1. Taxonomy (GTDB): domain Bacteria; phylum Pseudomonadota; class Gammaproteobacteria; order Burkholderiales; family Casimicrobiaceae; genus VBCG01. The sequence continues at coordinate 2,368 of DASYXO010000224.1, read as the reverse complement.
GGGAGCCCGCGGGCTGATGCCGCGGCGCAGGATCCGAAGCCCACGCGAGGTCTGGACGCGATGCGCCAAGTGAGCGTTGCAACGTTTCTCGAGCATAACCGCGAGCGGCTCGGACTGGTCTGGCTCGCCGGCCGCGACGGCGGCGGTCGCGAGCTCGTCGGCGAGAACGAGTTGCGTCCGACGATCGGGCAGGTCGGGCACATGAACCTGATCCACCCGTTCCGCGTCCAGATTCTCGGCGCGGCGGAGATCGGATACCTGCGGGCGCTGCCGCGAGACGAGTTCCAGCGCTCGATCGACCGGCTGTTCACCAGCGAGCTCGCGGCAATCGTCGTCGGCAACGGCGAAACGGTCCCGAAGTACCTGGTCGACATGTGCGAGCAGCACCGGATCGCGCTGGTCACGTCCCAGAATCCTACGCCGCACATCGTCGATGTCTTCCGCATCTACCTGCAGCGCGTCCTTGCCGAGTCGACGACGCTGCACGGCGTGTTCCTGGACGTGCTGGAGCTCGGCGTGCTGATCACCGGCGCGTCGGCGATCGGCAAGAGCGAGCTCGCGCTGGAGCTCATTTCGCGCGGCAACGGGCTGATCGCCGACGACATCGTGGAGCTCTACCGGATCTCCCCCGACACGATCGAGGGCCGCTGCCCGCCCGTCCTGCGCGATTTCCTCGAGGTGCGCGGCATCGGAATCCTGAACATCCGGACGATATTCGGCGAGACCGCAGTGCGTCCGCACAAGCTGCTGCGGCTGATCGTCCATCTCGAGGACCACGGCAACGAGGCGTTCTCCGACCTCGACCGCCTGCAGGTGAATGCGACATTCCAGGAAGTGCTGTCGGTCCCCATCCGCAAGGTGACGATCCCGGTGGCCGCCGGTCGCAACCTTGCGGTCCTGGTCGAGGCCGCCGTGCGCAACTTCGTGCTCAACCAGCGGGGCATCGACAGCACCAAGGAATTCATCGCGCGCCAGCAGAAGCTGATGAGCGAGGGCTGACCCGGAACATGGACCTGCTGCTGATCGGCGGCGTATCGGGCTCGGGCAAGAGCGTGGCGCTTGCGGCCTTCGAGGACGCCGGCTACTACGCGGTCAACAATCTGCCGGTCCCCCTGGTCGTGCCGACCGCCGACTATCTCGCCCGGTCCGGCCAGCAGCGCGTCGCCGTCGCGCTGGACGTCAAGACCGGTCCCGGCCTGCCCAAGCTCGCCGACGCGATGGCCGCGCTGCAGAAGCGCGGATGGGAAGTGCGTTTTCTCTACCTCGACGCGACGGTCGAGACGCTGGTCAAGCGCTTCTCCGAGACCCGCAGGCGACACCCGTTCTCGAGCGGCGACCGCACGCTGACCGAGGCCATCGAATACGAGCGCGACCTTCTCGCCGACGTGCGCAGGCTCGGCATCACGTTCGACACCAGCGAGGTGCCGTCGGCGGGGCTCCGCGCATGGATCAAGGATTTCGTGTCCGTCGACCCGTCGAAGCTGACGCTCCAGCTCGAGTCGTTCGGCTTCAAGCATGGCGTACCCCTCGATGCCGACCTGGCCTTCGACGTCCGCTGCCTGCCGAACCCCCATTACGAGCCGGCGCTGTCGCCGCTGTCCGGCAAGGACGAGCCGGTCGTGCGCTTCCTCGAGACCATACCCGAGGTCGAGCGCATGTACGGCGACATCTACCACTTCATCGCGAGCTGGCTTCCCGATTACGCACGCGACAACCGGAACTACCTGACGGTCGCGATCGGCTGCACCGGTGGCCAGCATCGGTCGGTGTACCTGGTCGAGCGCCTGGCGCGGGCGTTCTCGCCGCGCTACCCGCTGCTGGTACGCCACCGCGACCTCCCCGGGACATGAAAGCAGCCGCGCAGCGCAGGGTCACGCTTGCCTACACGGGCGCGTCCGGCATGCCGTTCGGGCTGCGGCTGCTCGAATGCCTGCTCGCGGCGCAGGTGCACGTCGATCTCGTCTATTCGGCCGCGGCGCAGATCGTCGCGCGCCAGGAATGCGAGCTCACGCTGCCGACGCAGCCCCGGGAGGCCGCGCGAGTGCTGGGCGAGCGCTACGGTGCACGCGAAAGCCAGCTCGTCGTGCATGCGCGCGACGACTGGATGGCGCCGATGGCGTCGGGGTCCAATCCCGGTGATGCGATGGTCATCTGCCCCTGCACGATGGGGACGCTGGGTGCGATCGCCAACGGACTCGCCGACAACCTGATCGAGCGCGCCGGCGACGTGATGCTGAAGGAGCGCCGGCCGCTGGTGCTGGTCCCGCGCGAGACCCCTCTCTCGGCCATCCACCTCGAGAACATGCTGAAGCTCGCGCGCGCCGGCGCAGTCATCCTGCCGCCCGCCCCCGGGTTCTATGCGCACCCC
>DASYXO010000267.1:0-4806 GCA_035934825.1 Casimicrobiaceae bacterium | reverse complement strand
AAACGTGGTGCGTCCCTGTTTTCGGCTACTCGTCCTTCAGCGTGAAGTTGACCTCGACTGACGCCTTGTAGGGCGTGCCCTCGCCCGCGCATTTCCAGTTGGAGAGCGTGTCGCGGACTGCACGATCGAAGACCCGCGGTGGATGCGAGGAGGTGATGTCGACGTCCGTCACGTTGCCCTTGCCGTCGATGGTGAGGATCGCCACGACGTTGCCGCTGCGGATCTCCCTGCGAATCGCGTCGCGAGGGAAAGGCGGCGAATCGCGCTTGCTGCAGGACACGCCCTGCCGGATTGCGGGCTTCGGTGGAGCGGGTGGCGCGACGGGCGCCGGCGGCGCGATGACCACGGGTGCAGGCGGCGGCGTCGTCACCGGCGCGGCAATCACCGGCTCGGCTGGTGGCGGTGTCGGCACCGGGATATCCGGCGGCGGAACGTACGGCTGCTCGACCTTGGGCGGCTCGACGATCCGCTTCGGCGGCGGTGGTGGCGGCGGCGGTGGCGGCGGCGGAAGCTTGATCTCCTTGATGATGGTGGCCGTAAGCGGCTTCTTGATGATCTGCACGACCTGCGTGCCGAGCCCGGTCAGCAGCGCCCAGATCACCAGCACGTGGAAGAGAAGGACAAACGCGATCCCGATCACGTGCCGGGTCGGGTCTCGCTGTTGTCTTGCGAAATCCATTGCGTGGTGACTCCGTTTGCCGAGAGTTCGGCGGGCGTGCCCGGGTCAGGGCTCGTTGATGAACTGCTCGCTGCCCACGATACCGATCTTGGTCAGTCCCAGCCGCTGCGACAGGGCCATGACCTCGGCGACGACCGCATACTTGGCGAGCTTGTTGGGCCGCAGATGGATCTCGGGCTGGGGGGACTCCGCTGCTGCGAGCTTGATCTTGTCCGCGAGCGCTGCCCGGTCGGCGACCACCTCTCCGTTCCAGTAGATCTTGCCCGCGTCGTCGATGTCGAGATTGACCACCTCGGGAAGCACCAGCGGCGGTGGCGGATTGCCGGTCGGCATGTTGAGATTGACCGAGTGCAGCTGGATCGGGATGGTGATGATCAGCATTACCAGCAACACCAGCATCACGTCGATCAACGGCGTCGTATTGATGTCGATCATGACATCGAGGTCCTTCGACCCACCGCCCCCGCCCACGTTCATGGCCATGACAAAATCCTCGTGTTGACCACCGGCTCGATCCTCATCCGCCGGTGCGGGGCGGGGGCTCGAGCACGAACGCGATCTTGGCGATACCTGCGCGCTGGCAGGCGTAGATCACGCGGCCCACGCCCTCGTAGTTCCCGCGCGCGTCACCCCGGATCTGCACCTCGGGCTGCGGCACCAGCACCGCAATCTTCTTCAGGCGCTCGATCAGCGCGTTCGTCGTCTGTATGCGCAGGTCGTTCCAGTAGATGCGATCGGACGCGTCCACCGAGATCTCGATGTTCTCGGGCTTGGTCTCCCGGATCTCGTTGCGCTCCTTCGGCAACTGGACCGCGATCGAATTGCGCACCACCGGCACGGTAATCAGGAAGATGATCAGCAGGACCAGCATCACGTCCACCAAGGGCGTGGTGTTGATCGTCGAGATCGCTTCGTCTTCGTCGTCGGACGCGCCGACGTTCATCGCCATGGTGACTACGCCTTGGCAGGCGACTGCTGCGCGGACAGCAGCACGGCGTGCAGGTCGGAGCCGAAGCCGCGCACCTGCTCCATCGCCGACTTGTTGCGGCGAATCAGCCAGTTGTAGCCCAGCACCGCGGGCACCGCGACGGCCAGGCCGATCGCAGTCATGATCAGCGCCTCGCCGACCGGGCCGGCGACCTTGTCGATCGAGGCCTGGCCGGCGATGCCGATGGCGGTCAGTGCGTGATAGATCCCCCACACGGTCCCGAACAGCCCGACGAACGGCGCCGTCGAGCCCACGGTCGCCAGGAACGCGAGACCGTCCTGGGTGCGGCTTTGCACGTTGTCGATCGCGCGCTGGATCGACATGCTGATCCAGGTATTGAGGTCGACGTTGCCGAGCAGGCCTTCATGCTTGGTCGTGGCTTCCAACCCCGATTCGGCGATGAAGCGGTAGGGGCTGCCCTTCTTCAGGCTCTCGGCGCCCTTCTGGACGGTCGGCGCCTTCCAGAAGTGCTTGGACGCGGCTCGAGCCTGGCCGCCCATCTTCGACTGCTCGTACACCTTGGTGATGATGATGTACCAGCTTCCCATCGACATCAGGACCAGGATCCCGAGGGTGATCCGCGCAATCAGGTCACCGCCTCGCCACAGCGCCTCGAGCCCGTAGGGGTTGTCGACGATGTTGTCAGATGACTTGGCTGCGGGGGCTGCTGGGGTTGGGGGGGCTGGGACGGCAGGGACGGCTGCAGGCGCAGCAGGCATGGCCGTCGCATCGGTAGGGGCTGCCGGAGCGGCAGGCGTGGTCGCGGGGGTTTGCGCCTGCGCGGCGATCGGCATGACGGCGGCGGGCACGGCAATCATCAGGGCCGCGGCCAGCGTGGCCAGACGGATCAGCTTCGACATGGTGTCTCCAGGCTATTGTTGAGCATTCGACATACGTTGCCAGTCGGCTTCCGGCGTCTGGCGGCAAAGCGGCGGAAACCCGACCGGCAACCAGGCAGGCATTGGACGCTTGTCCGACTCCCAGAGGGCGGTTCGCTCGAGAAACCGGTATCCGGCCTCTCCGTCGGCCGAGCCCCGCCACGGGTTCGACCCGACGCTCGGTGGCCGTGAGCGTGAACCGCATTGGCCCCGCTGGGCGCGCAGGCCAAGCACCGCCAGAAAAACGCGGAATTCTACACCAAGGCGGGGCAATGTCCATCGTCGGGCAGGTGCCGTGCCGGGGCCGCCCGCAGCCCTCCGCGGGCGCAGCGCCGGCCGGCTTCTACGCTCGATGCCGGCGGGACCGTCGCGACCGCGATTCGCCCTGCCGCAGCTCGAACCCCATGAATCCGGATCGATGTCCTGCCGCATCGAATCGACGACCCGAATCGAAACGCTGACCTGTACCGACGACCGGCACCGGATCAGGAACGAGGAGACTGGCAATGAACCGCTACAAGACGAACGTACCTCGCACGGCGATTGCGCTCGCGGCCGCGGCACTGACGGCGCTGACCATCGGCGTCGCCATCGTGCTGCCGGCGCGTGCCGACGTCGATCGGGCCAACGAGGCGGCGCTCGCTGCCGCCGACCGCGACGCGCGCCCGCCAGCCGCAATTGCACCGGCGCTGCCGCGGGTCGATCGAATCGACGTCGTCGCCATCCGCGAGTCCGGGGTGTCGGTACCGGCGCACGCGCGCTACGCGCGGCACGGCTGACCGGGCGCGCGGATGCCGCCGGCTAATGGATCAGTGGAATCGCCGCGGCGAGGTCGTAGTCGTGAATGGCGCGGATCTTGGCCTCGATCTGCAGATAACGCGCCGCCTTGATCGGAGGCAACACTCGCATCAGTCGGTTGTAGAGCCGGTGCCGCGCCCGGATCTCCGCGTCGTCGGCGGCGATGGACGCCGCCGCGAGCTGCTTGGCGTAGGGATTCGTCATCGGCTCGTTGCGGGAGATCTGGCCCTCGAGCGACACCGCCCGCTGCTGGCCCACCAGGGTAAGGGCGCGCTGGTACTGGTCGTAAAGCGGCCAGAATTTCTTCGCTTCGGCGGGCGTCAGCGCGAGCCTCGACGCGACGAATGACCTCTTGTCCGTTTTGGCCGCGTCGCGCAGCGCCTGCGGGTCGGTGACGTCGGCGATACTGCCCTGGGCGCTCGCGAACTGCGCCGCAGTCGCCGCGAAGGCGAGCACGGCCACTGCCAGGAGCCTTTTCATTGCATTTCCCCCGTTGTTGGAAGCGGTCCGGTCCACGGCGGACTATTTAGCACACTTGCCCGACGCCCGCACGTTCATGCCGCGCTCTGGACCCAGAACACGTACATCCCGGCAAATGCATGCGGGAACGCCGCCTCGAAATCGCTCCAGGCGTCGAGATCCGTCATCGCCGGATCCTCGGGATGGCGCTCCGCATATCCCCTCGCGACGCCCGGCGCGAGCAGGAACCCCAGGAACCGCAGATCGAGGCTCGCCAGCATTGCGCGCAGCTGCGACAGGGTGTAGCGATGCTCCTGCACGTGGAACAGCAGGTCGCGGCACTCGCAGGTCCCGTAGAAATCGCGCAGCAGCGCGAGTTGCGCGTAGGTCGCGCCCCCACCGGCGGTCATCAGGTCCTGGCGGCAGCGGCGAATCCGGTCCGGCGTCGGCGCATAGCCGAGCTCGGCGATGAAGCGCCGCGCGGCGACGATGACCTCGCGCGCCTTGTCGCTGTAGAGGCCGATGCGCATGAAACCGCCGGGTCGCAGCAGCGAACGCAGCGTTCGCCACCCGGCCAGTGGGTCGGCGAGGTGATGCAGCACCCCGGTGGCCGCGACGACGTCGAAGCTGCGACCGATCGCGCCAAGCCCGAGGATGTCGGCCTGCGCGTGCTCGAGGTTGCGCAGCCCGAGCTCGCGCGCCTTGCGCTCGGCATAGGCGAGGCTGGCAACGCTCAGGTCGACGGCGAGCACGCGGGCCCGCGGAAACTGCCGCGCGGTCTCGATCGACTCCTGGCCCGTCCCGCATCCCGCAACGAGGATGTCGAGCTCGCGGCTGTCGTCGATCGGGCGTAATGCCGCCAGCGGGAACAGCCGGCGCAGGTGCACGCCGATGCCGGGCTCGGGGTCGGCGGGAGGTACCTTGATCCAGCGCGGGTACGGATGCTCCTCGTACTGCTGCCTCACCCGCTGCGAGACCGTGTCGTCGATTGCCGTCAGCCTCGG
>DASYXO010000159.1:0-2714 GCA_035934825.1 Casimicrobiaceae bacterium | reverse complement strand
CATCAATCGACGTACGTGCATGGCTTGCGTCTCCGGATACGATATCGAGTACTGATGTCGGAATAGGGCAACTTCGACGAGCAACATCCGGGCCAGCGCGGTGTCCTTTGCATCCTGCTGCGGGCCAGGACAGCGAAGGGCTGCGAAACAGGACCTGGCGCAGGGTGCACGTCGCCGATATGCCGATCGGCGGGGCCGGATCCGCGGGAAGCGGGTTCCGGGGTGCTACGCCGCCCCGGCCCGGCCCGCTTCGTAGTCGGCAAACCTGGCGATGACGACGTTCATCTCCGCGTCGGAGAGAAGCGCCGGCTCGCCGATCTGCAATGCCCGCCAGTACACCTCGGCGAGCGTCTCGACCTCGACGGCAAGCGCCAGCGCGGACTTGAGTGACTCGCCGATCGCCATCATGCCATGGTGCGACAGCAGGCAGGCCCGCCGCCCGTCCATCGCGCGCAGCACCTGGTCGGCGAGTGCCTGTGTACCAAATGTAGCGTACGAAGCACAGCGGATGTCTGCACCGCCGGCCACCGCCACCATATAGTGGAATGCGGGGATGCCGCGGTCGAGGCAGGCGAGCGTGGTGGCGAAAGGCGAATGCGCGTGGACGATCGCCCGCACCTCGGGGCGCGCCTCGTAGATTGCGCGGTGGAAGCGCCATTCCGAGGACGGCAGGTACCTGCCGACGGCCTGGCCGTCGTCGTGCACGGTCACGATGTCCTGAGGCTCCGTCTCATCGTAGGGCAAGGCGCTCGGCGTGATCAGGAAGCCGCCGGCGACGCGGGCGCTGACGTTTCCCGACTTGCCGCGGTTGATCCCCAGCTCGTTCATCCGCAGCGCGGTCGCGATGATCGCGTTGCGCAGGTCGGTCCCCTCAAGCATGGGCATGGGCGCGCTCGGGAAAGAGGGCGGCGAGCGCCGTCGCGTCGCGGGCGTAGCCGCGCTCGGTCAGGTAGCTGCCGACGAGCTGGGCCGGCGTGACGTCGAAGGCGAAGTTGACCGCGCGCGTTCCTGCGGGCGCCAGCGTGACCGTGGTGATCTCGCCGTCGTCGCTGCGCCCCGTCGTGTTCAGCACCTCGCCCGGGGGGCGCGACTCGATTGGAATCGTGCTGCCGGAGTGGAGGCTCCAGTCGATCGTGGGCGAAGGAAGCGCGACGTGGAAAGGCACGCCGTTGTCGCGCGCCGCCAGCGCCTTGTCGTAGGTGCCGATCTTGTTGCACACGTCGCCGTTGCGCGCGACGCGGTCGGCGCCGACCATCACCAGGCTGACCTCGCCGCGGCGCATCAGCATGCCGCTCGCGCTGTCGACGAACAGCGTGTGCGGAATGCCGCGCTGGGCGAGCTCCCAGGTCGTCAGGTTCGCGCCCTGCATCCGCGGGCGCGTCTCGCTGACCCACACGTGCAGCGGCAGGCCTTCGGCGTGGGCCAGGAACAGCGGGGCGGTCGCCGTGCCGAAGCCGCAGGTCGCAAGCGCACCGGCATTGCAGTGGGTCATCACGTTGACGGGACCCGGGCGTCGGCCGGCGAGATCGCGCAGCAGCTCGAGGCCGTGGACGCCGATCGCATGGTTGATCGCGATGTCCTCGGCGCAGATGGCGTCCGCCTCCAACCACGCGGCATCCGCGCGCGCGTCGGGCGGCAGGCTCGCGACCGCGTTGCGCACGCGGTCGAGCGCCCAGCGCAGGTTGACTGCGGTGGGCCGCGTGGCGTCGAGCGTCGCGTGCGCGCGGGCGAGGCCCGCATCGCTCGCATCGCGGTCCAGCGCCAGTGCAAGTCCGTAGGCGCCCACCGCGCCGATCAGCGGCGCGCCGCGCACCAGCATGTTGCGGATGGCCAGCGCCGCGACGTCGGCGGTGGCGATCCGCACCTTCGTGACCGCGTGCGGCAGCGCGCGCTGGTCGAGCACCTCGATGTGCCGCGCCCCGCGCGGCCTCGTCAGCGCGCGGTAGCTCGCGCGGTCTTCGATGGCGTCGCGGAGGGCGCTGGACATCAGTCGATCAGCCTTGTCCCCGAGGCTGCAGGAGGACAACGTGAGTCGATCTCGTCATTGGACCCGGTATCAGGCCGCAATCTGCTCGTAGGAGAACTGTGGAATGTCGGTTCGCTGTGACGCGTGCTCGATCGTGATGGCGCAGATGTTTCCACTTGCATCGAGATCGAGAAGCGTGTTCTCGTCGAGATCGCGCGTTTCGGTCACCGGCGCATCCCTGAACTCGATCAGCAGCGTATCAGTCGCAGCGAAGTAGCGAATCTTCATGGCACGAATCTTCGGTCGAAGAAAGCATTGTGAACCGTTTCACCGTCGGCAAGGAGTACGACGCGCAGATATCGAGCTTCCATCTCCGGAACCTGCACCCAGCGACGAATCCGTCCATCGGACTGGATCTGCTCTCGCGTCGGCGCTCGAATGGCACGTATGATCCATTCGTCGCGAATGAGGGTTCGGTCGGCGCGTTGACGCATGACCGCGAAGTAGGCCGTCACCTTCGCTCCGCCAATATAGCAAGACCTCGTGAGCCGTCAATGCGGCGACGCTCAGTTCCGGTTCAGCGCACCGTTCGCACACCAGATGCCCCGCCTTAGTTGCGCAGCACCTGGAACAGGTTGTTGAAATCGTCGGTCCACAGGCGCCAGCCGGGTTGTGCCTCGATCGACTTCGCCGCCTCGGCGATGCGCGGGTTCGCAAGCAGCGCCGTGTTGTTCGACACCAGCACCCA